>JBBUEW010000046.1:0-11653 GCA_038078095.1 Patescibacteria group bacterium
AAATTTTGTGATCAAACGAGGGTACGACAAACTCATCGAAGGAAAAAACGTTTTAGTCGTTGAAGATACGTTGACGACGGGCGGATCGGTTAAGAAGGTGATTAAGGTGACACGATGTGCCGGAGGAAATGTTGTGGGACTCGGTGTTCTGTGTAATCGAGGGGGAGTAACCCCGCAGGATGTGGGAAATGTTCCAACATTGACGGCGCTCATCTCGGTGAGTCCTGATGTCTGGGACGAAGAATCGTGTCCGCTTTGTCAGCAAAACGTTCCCGTCAATATCGACGTGGGGAAGGGGCGTGAATTTTTAGTACAAAAATAATAAATCGACATTTCATTCTATCCACAACAATTCGGGGATATGCCCTGAAGGAGATGTAAGATGTGGCCAATATCGAATATTTATGCACACTCTCGTTCACTACGTATGCTAGAACTTGGCCTATTTTTTTCGGTGTACGGCCTATTCGCCTTGTCGCACATTATTATCCAGATGATTGTTGCGCATTCTGAACACCGTAAACAACATCACGACGAATTCATCACTTTTCATGCCGGGCATTCAGCCTCGGTTTCTGCCGTCGTTCCCGTTTTCAACGAAGAGCCAAAAATTCTTTTGCAATGTATCCGTGCCCTAGAATCGCAGGTATGGGGCGGGGTAGAAATACTGGTCGTTGACGATGGATCGATGAATCGTGAAACGTTAGAATCGGAAGTGTATAGTAAGGTTCGAGGAGATAAAGTGATGGTACTTCTTGCCGAAAAAAATATCGGCAAGCGACACGCACAGAAGATGGCATTCGACATTGCGCGTGGGGACATCGTTGTTACTATTGATTCGGATACTATTTTACGTTCTCCAAAGTCTTTTCAGGAAATTGTCCGGCGGTTCAAGAATCCCAAGGTCGGCGCGGTGACTGGGGATGTACGTGTAGAAAATGCGCACCAAAATATTCTTACCAAGTTGATTAGTTATCGTTACTGGACTGCCTTTCATCAAGAGCGTGCAGCGCAGAGTTATTTCTCTGTTCTTATGTGCTGTTCGGGTCCGTTCTCTGCATACCGCAGAAGCGTGCTTGGTCAGGTGAAAGAGGCCTATGTTTCTCAAACTTTCTTAGGGAAACCGTGCACGTTCGGTGACGATCGTCATCTTACCAACCTTGTACTGGAGCAGGAATGGGATGTGGTTTTCGATGCCAAAGCGATAGCATATACGCATGTTCCGAATACCTTCACGCAGTATGTTCGTCAGCAGATTCGTTGGAACAAAAGTTTCTACCGGGAAATGTTTTGGACATTCAAACACGCAACAAAGCACCATTGGTACTTACTGTACGATCTTCTGCATCAATGCGTGATGCCTTTTCTTTTAATTGCTGCGCTGACTTACGTTTTATATCATGTCGCCGTAACGGGTCGAGGAGAGTTTCTTTTTTGGTACCTCTTTATCTTGGTTGGGATTTCCTTGCTCCGTTCGCTTTACGGAATGTATCGTACAAAGGATAAAAACTTTCTCCTTTTTACGCTGTACGGCTTCATACACGTGTTTCTCTTGGTGCCTACACGGATTTTCGCACTCAGTACTCTTGGTCAAACAAAGTGGGGTACGCGGGGAGTTGCAGCATTGAGCAAGAGCGACAGAGGATTTTACCACCCGGAACGCATCATTTATGCGATCTCGATCGTATTGATCGCGGGGTTCCTGGGAGAAATTGGATACGTTTTATTCAGTCCAGGATCAACGGATGCAGTAAGTACACAAATTTCTGTAGAGACCACCAGACCAACACAGAACGAGGAAGAAGTTCCAAGAGCAGAGAATAATTCGCAAGATGTCGTTGATAGCCGACCTACTTTCGAAGAAATAGGATACTTTGCTGTTGCTCAGCGCGGAGACTCTGCACACGTGATGATACGAAAAATTGTGCAGGAGTATGCGACCGACCGCGGGATCACTCTTGAACCGTGGGAACGAGTCTACATCGAAACGGGCTTGGTTCGTCAGCTCGACGACACATCGTTGCGTGTTGGTGAACGAATTGATGTTGCTGCATCCGAGATCGGAAATTGGACTGAAAAGATTCCCACCCAAACGTCATCACAGATTTCAAAATGGACGTATTACGCAAGCGTGGCGGGGCTGCGGTAGATTTTGTTGAAGAGCTTTGCGTGAATTGAGGGAAGCGGGTAGGTACCATGGCCTACTCGTTTCGTTTGGAAGTTGGTACCATCGGAAAGACTATGAAAGCATTTTTACTGTGCGGAAGTATCGCGGAAAAGTCTCACACGCTTGCGTTATTGAAATACATCGAGGAATTGTTGAAAGAAAAAGGATGGCAAGCGGCGCTCTGGGATTTAAAAACGTCGCCGCTTCCGATAGCACTTCCGGAGTATCATCAGGATCCGACGCTGAACTCGGACAAAGAGGTACAACGCTTTGTGGCGGCAGTGGAGGAGTCGGATGTCGTTATTTTGGGAAGTCCGCTGTATCACGGATCGTATACGGGAGTGATCAAAAATGCCTTGGATAACTTGCGTGGCGATGCGTTTCACGGAAAGTGGGCGGCGTTGGTAGGTAATGCGGGAGGTTCACGAGCAAGTCATGTGCAATTCCCTCATCTGCGCCAAGTGGTGAATGCCCTCGTCGGCTACTCTGCGCAAACGCAGATTGGAACATCGAAGGGTGATTACCAGGAATTTCCTGATCGATATCTGTTAACGGACCAAGAAGTGAAAGAACGTTGCGAACGTTTAGTGAACGAACTTTTTACAATCTTTTCGTAAATATCTATGCAAAATTACACCTCACTGCATTTATCAACGCGCCTCGGGAGAAAGTGTGGAACGCTATGTGCAATGATGCGACGATGAGACAACAAAAAACCGACCGGGAGTCCGGTCGGTTTTTTGTAGAGAACGTACTCTTACACTGTTGCATCAGTGGCGACTTCGTCGCTAGCATCCTCGGTTGATTCCTCGGTGTCGGTGCTGTCTTCAACAGCGTCTTCAGTTTCGGTGCTTGCTTCTTCTGTTTCAT
This sequence comes from Patescibacteria group bacterium, assembly GCA_038078095.1. Classification (GTDB taxonomy): domain Bacteria; phylum Patescibacteriota; class Patescibacteriia; order UBA9934; family UBA9934; genus CAIKHN01. The sequence goes on from JBBUEW010000046.1 coordinate 3,038, forward strand.
CTTCCGCAACGTCTTCTGTCGCATTTTCGGTTTCTTCGTCCTCAACAGCATCTTCCGCAACGTCTTCCACAGCGTCTTCTGCGACATCTTCTGTTTCTTCGTCCTCAACAGTATCTTCCGTTTCGGATGTGTCTTCAGTGTCAGTATCTGAGTCTTCCTCCTCATCCTCTTCGATAACGTCTTCGGTTACCTCGATGGTTTCATCAAGGTCTCCCTTGATCCAAATGGAGTCCACAGATGTGATACTGAGTGTTCCACTTGATGAGATTGTGGCGGTTCCACGGACACGAATACGATCACCGACGACGACCGTCGTTTCCGAAACCGTTTCGCCATCCTTCGTGAATGTCGTGCTGTCGCTATAGGTTACCGTGACGGTTTGCCCTTCATCACCGGATCGATCACGGAGTCCCAAGAAGGCCGTTGTTTCTAGGGTGTTTCCTCCATGGCCCGAACGGCCAGACAGCGTGATGGTATTCGTGCTTGTGTCGATAGCGGTGACTTCACCAAAGCGCTGTGAAGCGTTTGTGCGCCAGATGTCGGCATCTTTCACGAGTCGTGCCGAAATGGTGTTGTCGTCATTGACGCGACCGACAATCATTAGTGAGTCACCAGCGCTGAATTCGTCCGGCGTTGTTTCGCCGTTAAATTTGCGAACAAACGTTGTTTCGTCGGCGGAGAAAATCACGGTGCGCTCTTCGCCTTCGGTGCCGATGAGATTGTTGACGTCACCCTCGCGAAGGTGAGGATTCGCAACCAATGTGACGGTCATTATTCCACTCCCGTCTTCGTTAACTTGAATGTCATTTAATTCGGCGTAGAAGGCGCGAGTGCGTGCTTTCAAGAAAATTTCGTCACCACGTCGCAAGGCAACGATGATGCGCGCTTCGTCATCCGTACCGCTGACTAAACGTGCACGGATGCGATCACCGACGAGAAAATCAGATAAGGCAGCAGGGTTCATCGGCGGGATAACCATGTGAGTGTTTCCTGTTACGCGGATGACCGTTTCAACGCCGTCGTATTGGACGGTCATCGTTGACGCAGTGAGGTCGATAGCAGTAATCCAACCGTTCACACCATGCTCTTTGGTTGGATTCAATGACTGGTTGATAACCACGTCGGCAGTAACGACCGCGGTATTTTCGTTCTGTATTCCTTTTACCGACAGCCAATCACCGGTAATCCAATCCGACATCACCGTGGTGTTTCCGGTCCATGTACCAAATACTGTTTCGGTATCGATATCCACGGTGTAGTCTACCCATCCTTCACCGCCTTCGTTCACATCGCGCACGATGATCGTGGTGGGTGCTTCGGTGGAGGAAAGCTCAATGAGCTGACCGATAAATTGAATAGACGTCGTTGATTCACTGGTCGCGTCGTTTTCTGCAGCGCGGACGATGGTTGGTGCGAGTGGAGTAATTGCGAGTGCCGTCATCACAAGCAAACACGAACTAAACCAAAGACGTTGTATCGATCTACGCATATAAGGACGTTAAAAGTATTACACTTCATAGTACACCATGCCGAATAGTTCGTAACATAAGGGGGGTGGCTGGTAGAGTAGAAGGCATGGAAAGCTCCCGTCTTCGAAAGACGTACGGTTCCGCGGCGGTGCTTATGTCAGCGCTGTTTTTCGGTAGTTACGGCGTCTGGTCACGATTGATTGGGGCGGAGATGGGAAGCTTTTTTCAGGGTTGGACGCGTGCGTTGATTATTGTGATCCTGATCCTGCCGTTCGTGGTTTGGAAGATGGAATAGAGCGGAGACTACCTTTTTCGAGTTTTGATTGATAGACTCTTTGCGTATGCATCCAGAAATTAAACTTGTCTGTTTCGACTTGGACCAAACACTCATTAATCAGAATAGCTGGTATGAATTAAGCTTGGCACTTGGTGTTCCGGCCGAACTCGACCGGCAGTTATATAACGAATTTAAGGCAGGAAGTATTACGTACGAGCAGTGGAATGATCGAGTGATCGAGGAGTACATGAAACATGAAAATGCCACGCGGAAAGGGATCACGGAAAGTCTTTGTGGGTATACGTACAACGAAGGCGCACGAGAGGCGGTGAAGCATCTCCAACAATCAGGATACGAGGTCGTTCTTATTTCCGGGTCGATTGATATCATCGTCGATCACGTCGCCAAAGATCTTGGTATTCGATACGCCAAAGCAAATAATACATTTCTTTTTGACGAGAATGATCGATTGAAGGGTGTTCACGCTCATGGCGACGATACGATCGCAAAGGCACAGCATCTCGAAAGTTTTTGTGATCTGCTCGGCGTCAAAATGCATGAATGTGCGTGTATTGGTGACGGTGAGAATGATGTTGAAATGTTTCGCCGAACAAGGAAAGGTATAACGTTTACGGGTTCTAGAATCGAAAGTGACGCATGGAAGATTGTGGATTCGTTGCAGGACATTCCACAGTTACTCGATTAAATGACAAGAAGAGTGGCAGAGAAATGGTATAATCTTTATCAAGAAATTTAATTTCCCTATATGGCCAAAGGACAGAACGCCAGAAAGAACGTGAAGAAGCCAAAGAAGAACGCAAAGAAGAAATAGTAGTGACGCTCATAAAGCGGCAAGACCCGAGACGACGTATCGTCTCGGGTCTTGTTATGAGACCATTTCTCCTCGAGATGCAGTGCGGAGGGCACTTTCGATGGCGGACCAGATTTCTTTTTGGTTTTTGCCGGAAAGGATTGAATGTTCGATGCGACGAACGCCGGGGTATTTTTCCTGAAACAGTTGGTGGAGTTTCTGAGCATCGGTGGGCTTCACTTTGTCCATCTTGTTCATCACGATGATGAAGGGGATGGTGGTTTGCTGAAGCCATTCGAGCATGGTGGCGTCGAGGTCGGTGGCGGGGATACGGGCGTCGATGATAAGGAGCACGAGCTTGAGCTGGGCGGTGTGCTCAAGATACTCATGAATCATCGTTGAAAACTCGGCACGCTTTTCTTTTGATGTTTTGGCGTATCCATATCCAGGAAGATCGACAAGGTAGAATCGATCGTCCATGGTGTAGAGGTTGATGGTTTGGGTGCGACCAGGTTCGGAGCTGACGCGGGCCAACTTCTTTTGTTGTGCCAAATGATTGATCATCGAGGATTTACCGACGTTCGACCTGCCAACCATCGCAATGTGCGGCTTATTATCGTCCGGAAATTCCGCAAGGTTGGTAGCGCTGATGTAGAACGAAGCAGAGATCATAGAAGTGCATGGAGTGTATAGTGGTTTGCGGAAATAACAAAACCGGCAGTGATGCCGGTTTTGTGGTGGTGACTAGAGAATGTCGTCGATGCTGTCGACGGAGTAGTACTCGTCGTCGCGATCGTAGTCACCAGTGCTGTCGATCACACTGCCGATAGTGTAGTTGCTGTAGAGCGAATCGGGAACGGTGACCAGATTGTCATCCCAGTTGCTTCCGTAGTCGGACTGGATGAGCGATGTGGTGGTGTAACGGCGGAGTGTGTGGTCCTTCTCAACGGCGTAGATGCTCGATGAGCTTTGGAATTGGACGAGCACACTGCCTGGTCGGTACGTGACGTTCTTGCCGATCGTGAGCGATGCCATGAAGTTGCTGCTTACCTCCACAACGTCATCGAAATCGCGATACCAGGTGAAGTAAACACTTTCATTTGGGAAGACGTGACGTTTGCCATCTTTGCCGTAGAAGTACACGGCTTTACATGGATCGAGCGAGTCCGCGTAGCTACCGCATGGCGTCTTGATGAGTGTGCCATGTTCGACGTCATCATCGTCATCATTAACCTGAACGGTACGCTTGTCACCGGTGTCGGTGTCACCGCTGCTGTCTTGGCAGTAGGCGTACACGCTGTACGATCCGCTGTTGTTGAATGTGTAGTCACCCTCGAAAACGTTGGTGGATGTTTCATCCATTTCTGTAACGCGTGAACCGTCAACGTAGAGCCAACAGTCCGTCACGTTATAGTCGCTGCTGGGGCGAACCGTAAATTCGGTGCGCTCATCTTCATCCGCACTCGATGGGGAAACAGTAGGAACGTAGAGTTCGTCATCCATTTCATCGTCGTCGGCGTACACCTCGATGGTGCGTGACGTTCCCATAGTCCAGCCACCATCTTCATCTTGGCAGTAGGCGTAGACGGTGTAGTTACCGTCGTTGGAGAAGGTGTAGCTACGGGTGAATGTTCCGGACGACGTTTCACTCATGCTACCGACGTACGATCCGCTGACGTAGAGGTAACAACTCACTGCATCAAGCGTGCCGTATGGTGTCACGCTGATGGTGGTAGAACGATCTTCCTCGGCGTTCGAGGGAGAGACTGATGGAACGTAGAACGTTTCGTCATCATCTTCGTCGATATCACCCACAGTGATCGTGCGCGACGTGCCAGATGTGTAGTTGCCGTCACCATCTGCACAGCGTGCATACACGGTGTAATTTCCTTCCCAGTAAAATGTGTACGACGTGCTAAATGTACTTCCGCTTTTGCTCATGCTGCCGACGTTACTGTTGTCGACGTACAGGGAGCACGAGGATGCTGCAGATTCGCCAGACGTTGTGACGCTGAGCGTAGTCGATTCATCTTCATCAGCACTCGAAGGGGAGACTGTCGAGACCGATGGACCTTCCGTGTCGACTTCAATCGTCACATATCCCGATGTACTCACATCGCCGTAATTATTGTTCGCGCGGACGTAGATAGTGTGCCATCCGTCAGCGAGCGCCCAGACGGTGTAGGAGTCTACGTTGCTGAGACTGACCCAGCTTCCATTGTCGACCAACAACTCGAACCAGGTGGCGCCCGATGGACGATCCCACGTAACGGTTGGCGTGGTGTCGTTCGTATAAATGCTTCCCACCACATCGACGTTGCTTGGGGGCGAAATCCATGATGCACGAGCTGATTGTGGAACAAGTGTGACAAGGAGAGCGAAGGCAGCAAGAATGCTGATGCCTCTTCGAAGGAAAGACGAAGTCATAGGGATGGCTAAAGAGTGATATCTTCCCGCCCATTGCATGCTTTTCTAGCGGGATTGTCAATGATGTTATGCTTTGTTGGACTTCTTATAATTCACTCTTTTACTATGAACTTTCGGCATCCTAGGCTCGTTATTACGTTACGTGTGCTCTTCGGCCTTTTTATCCTGATGAGCGGCGTCACCGGCATGATGGCTGGTGCCGAAATGAATGGTGTGCCTGCCCCGATTATTCCTGCTTCGCAAGATTTGTATGCCCTTGGAATCTTTCAGATGATTAAGATTACCGAAATCGTCGCCGGACTCATGCTGGTGACCGGTTTCCTGCCCGCCCTTGCTGCGATTTTTATCGCCCCGATCGCGGTCGGCATCCTCGTTTTCAATGGCAACGTTGCTCCAGCTTACGTCATTACCGGCCTCGTGGTGTGTGCCTTCGAGGCGTACTTTGGGTATGCCTACTGGGATAAGTACAAGGCGCTTTTTCAACGATAGATTTGTAAGAAGAGAAATACAGTGGTGACTTTTTGTTTTGAAAATCGAAGATCGCGGCCCTGCGTGGGGCCGCGATCTCGTTCGTTCGGTCGTTTGGCGCCGTTGCGCGTCAGGCTCCGAGTTGACGACGGAGCGGATGGACCGCTTGGCCGTACTCCCGTTCCGGTCGGTCGAGGTGTTGCATCGCCGTCGCGTGAAGGTCGAGGAGCTGGGGCCGCGAGTGCGGCGGGAGCCGATCGATCCGTTCGCGATAACGCGCGAGCTCCTGCCGCCGTTCGTCAACCCTTCGTGCGGTTGCGATCTGGCGGCGAACTGCGTCGTACTGGCCGGCCGCGATGAATCCTTCCACCTCGGTTCCGATCCCGAACTGTTCCGCCTCGAGCCGGAGTGCGTTCCGCAGACGTTCGTCGGCCATGATCCTTTGCGCCTCGTCGAAGTGACACACACGGATCACCACGATGACACGGGCGAGGGCGCCGTGACCCAGGGCCGTGGCATCGCGCAGCATGACGTCGATCTCTTCCGCTCGCCGAAGGAATCGAGGCATATCTGTCTCGGTGCCATGGGAGAGGCGGTCAAGGGCGGCGCTGACTGCGTCGAGCGCTTCCGCGTTCAGTCTGTCCATCGTCACCCGCTGTCCGAGCGCGGCGCGGCGAGTGGTGCGAGCAACCTCCTGTCTCTCGAGCAGTCGCTGTTGTTCCGCTTCCTGCCGTTGGCGTTCCTCTTCCTGGACGAGCTTGAATGCCTGGTCGTTCGCGATGAGCTCCTGGCGACCCAGGCCCTGGTGGAACGCGGTGAAGAGTTCGGAGTGGCTCGGGGGGTGCCCGAGCGTCACGAACAGGGTCCACGCCAGGATGAACACATCCAGCAACAGCGCGATGCTGCAGGAGATGTTGAACACCTCCAAGAAGGTACTGATGTTGTTCCACCACCCGAATGCGAGGACGAGGAGGGGGAAAACGAAGGCATTGATGGCTCCGCCGATGAGGATTTGGCGAAGGACGTCAATCTTGTTTTGCTTCATGAAGACTCCGGTGCGGCATTTATCCTAGCAAAGAAAGCAAAAAGATCAAGATCGCCCTGCCTTGCCAGAAATACGAAACTCTGCTAACCTTCGCAGATTCTATGAACAACTATCGCAGCGAACGCCCATCAGGAGGCAAAAAGTTTGGTGGGCCATCGTCAAAAGGCAGCTGGAACCGTGCCGGTGCGGGGAAGCCTGCACCACGTGAATTCCACGATGCGGTGTGTGGCAACTGTGGCAATAACTGCCAAGTTCCATTCTTCCCGAACGGCAGCCGTCCCGTCTTTTGCCGCGACTGTTTCCGCAAGGACGAAGGCGATACCCGCCCACGTTTCGAAGATCGTCGTCCACCATCACGACCCTTCCCGCCACCAGGTGACGCGTCTGACGGCGCGATGGATGCTCGCTTGCGAAAGATTGAAAAGAAGTTGGATCAGATCCTGGAACTTCTGGACGCCGACGAAACCTAGGACGGAATATCACCGCACAACGCGGTGATTTTCGTCTGATCTTGCTCATGTTTTGTATTTTTCTATGACATTTCACCTCATCTCTTGGGCTCCCTGGCCAAAGAAAGAAGCGTTCGCCATCCCCAAACTTTTTCAAGATGCCTGCACCACATTAGGTGTTGATTTTGTCCTGCACAACATCGAATCAACAGATCTCACCACCTTGCCCGTTCTTGGCTCACAAGACATGGTGTACCGCTGTGTGTATTTCAAAAAGACGAAAACGGCTGAACAGCTCATGATGGGACCGAAGACGGCGAGCTTTCGGACCGATTGGGCTTCGGTTGTGAACGCCCGAGGATGTTCGTATTTTATCCACGAGAAGATCGGCATTCCTGTTGTTCCGTCGGTGCCATTTATTCCCGAAACCGAGGAAGGGATTTTGAAAGTGGTCGATCAGTTGGGCGGTTTCCCCCTTATTGTGAAAGCACGTGGCGGGACGCATGGTGTTGGCGTGATTCGTGTGGATTCATTGCCAAGTTTGAAATCGTTGCTCGACTACTTGCGGAGCGAGGATGCGAATGTCATTCTCCGGAAGTACATCCCTCACGATTATTATGCTCGCCTGGTGGTGGTTGGTGACGCGGTGGTCGCAAGCCACGTGACGTATGCACTGGCCAACGAATTCCGTACAAATTCAGGTGACGACGCGCTCCATAAACGTGAACCGCGTGTTTTCTCAAAGGAAATTCAAGATATGGCGGTGAAGGCGGTGAAAACGCTGGGTCTTGAAACCGGCGGAGTTGATCTGTTGTTTGATACCGACGGAAAGCCGTTTTTGACCGAAGTAAATTTCCCACACGACTTTAGTATGACGCAAAAGATCACGGGAATTGATATTGCTCAGGCCATGGTGAAACATTTGATGAGCAAAACGTCGTAATATTTTGGAAACCAAAGACCGCCCTCACGAGAGAGAAGCCTTCGTTGGCTCCTCGTGAGAGTGGTCTGCGTGTTGTTGAGCCGCGGGTCGATCTTCAGGGAAGACGAACCGCGGCTTTGATGTTGCAGACGACGCTCGGATCACGGGCGCTGACGTTGTACCCGACGCCACAGGGGAAACTGATGCTCCCGAACGATGTGGGCAGAATCGGTGCCACGGAGAGGCCGATGATGTACGTACTCCCCTCGGACGTGGGTACCACCTTGTACATCCCGGAGACACCAATGTTCAGGTGATCGTTCAGTCGGCGTGTGGGGCCGGTGATCACCTGGAGTGCCGGATGGAACTCTGCGAGACTGGTGGCCATAGCCACTTCGCCGTAGTAGCTCCACCCGTTTCCCAGGGGGACGACGAGTCCGAAGCCGTGGATTATCGTCGGTGGCAGGGGAGCGCCAGACGTCAGGCTGACGCCGTAGCTCATAGCGCTCGTGACCACGGGGATCGGCTTCGGTTTGACGTGTTCCTCGGCATGAGCGAACGAGCTGAGGGTCAGGGAGGTGAGAAGAGCGAGAAGTGTGCGGCGGGTCATGATGGCTCCTGGTCGAGGTCGTCTCGACGCTCCGAATGTGTCATGCCCCGATGCTGTAGTCAAATATATTTTGGCTAATATTAAGCAATAAATGTCACACTCGGAATGACGATCGATTGACGCCTTGGACAAACGCGG
>JBBUEW010000047.1:0-3416 GCA_038078095.1 Patescibacteria group bacterium
TTTCGCAAGCGAATTGTCTGCACCGCATCGTCGATTGGTTGCACGGTCATCACCATGCCAGCTCCCCCACCGTACGGCGTGTCGTCGACTTTCTTGTGCTTATCTTTTGAGTATCTTCGCAAGTCATGGCCGACCACTTTAATCAACTTTTCTTTTTGCGCCCGACCCAAAATCGACGCTTCTGCGTACGCACCAATCACTTCTGGAAAAATGGTCACGATATCAAAACGTTTCACATTATTTTTCGCCAATCACATACGTGCACCCCTCGTCACCCATACGGGCAGAATGCGCAACTTGTGCCGGAATGTCGAATCGATCGCCAACAACGTATTCCTTTTCTTCACTTCCGATGCGCACCCATAACGATCCCTGCAGAACGGCGTGCGTGGTTAAGCCGTTGTGTTGATGACTGGGATAAATTTCGCCTGGTGCGTTATGCCAAACATAAATATCCCGAAATCCTTCGGATTGAAACTGTTCTTCCCATGTGGTCCCGACGGTGGTGGACATAAAAAGGCGCGGCACTTCTTATAGTACCACGCCTTTTCTTGTTGAAAATGATCTAGAACGTGAGGCTGTCCACCGACGTGCTGTCATCGTCTTGTGCAGGTGCCAAGGCGGCTCCCACAACAGCATCATCGTCGCCTTGTGCGCCACGACGCGTGCTCGATGCTGGAGCATCAATACGGAACGAAACGCGCTGATTTCCTTTGGCACCGATCGTCGCAAGCAACGTGCGGATAGCAACCGCCGTCTTTCCGCTCTTTCCGATCACGTAACCCGTGTCTTCCGGACTGGTGTGCACCGTAATCAACACGCCTTGTTCATCAACCTTGCGATCGGAACGAACCTCTTCCGGATGATTCACGAGCGCCTTCACAATGAACTCAACAAACTGCTGGTCGAACTCCATAAAAACAGGATTTATATTTTCCAACTTCCTCCATCATACAAAAGACACGATTCCTTGAGAATCGTGTCCTGTGCATGGCTGTTTACGCCTTTGCCTTTTCTGCTTCCATCGCCTTCGCGCGCTTGGCAGTAATCGACACTTTATTCATTTTCTTGCCCTGCATCAGGCCAAGCTGGATGAACAGGTTTTTGACGGTCGACGATGGCTGTGCGCCAGACTTCAACCAATATTCCGCACGTTCTTTGTTGATCACCGCGTCCTTTGCTTCCTTGCGAGGATCAATGTTGCCGATGACTTCGATAGCAGGAGACCATGGGTCTTTCTTGCTGTCCTGAACAACGAGACGATAGTACGGCTGCTTGCGCTTGCCGGTTCGTGAAAGGCGAATGGTAACCATAGAGCATGGATTAAGAATGACGTGATGCTACGCGTCGACGAAAAGATTGTCAAGACCTGTACGGGCAGAAGTCGGAGGAAAAGTTGCAGAATCTTGGTTTTTATGCTATCATTTCTTGTTCGATACACCCGCTCCTTCGAGGTTCTTCATGTTCTGCACCGCTTCAGCGATCCTTTTCTGGGCCTTTATGGCCCTCGTCAGCATTGTCCACGCCTTGATCAAGAACGACCCTGAGACCTACAAAGCTCAGGAAAGCCTCGGCCTCGTGGGCTGCAGCGGCGTCATCGTCATCTTCCTTGTCGACATCCTGTGGGCTGTGGTGATGATGTTCCGCATCGCTCCCGCCTGGCAAGACGTGCCAAGATCCAACTGGGAGTGGGTCGACCAGAACATCACGCTTCCGTGGGTCGCTCCGCAGGTCGTCATCGTGATCGGATTTTTCCTCTACCTCATGGTGTGGGATCCACCGAAGCCCTACACCAAGGTCTGACCACTCACCCACGCAGCCGCCCCGTTCGAAGAGCCCACGGCTCTCACGGGTGCGGCTTTTCGATTGAAGATTTTTCCTTCTATCACTACAGTGCAAGCTACACAGGAGCTCTTTCATGTCCATGCTTCCCATCGGCCTCCGGCTGAAAATCTTCCACACCATCGAACTTTAGCTTCCCACAAACTAAGTTTGTCACTAACTTAGTTTCTTTCTGATCGCGGTACACACGGAACCGGTGCTATAATTTCTGCATATGATCCCTGGAATTCTTCTTGTGTTGTTGGGCCTTGGTCTGTTCATTGGTGGCGGCATCAAAATGGACGACTCCCCTGGCATCGATCGCAACCACCTTATCGTCATGCTCATCGGCCTCGTCGTCCTCGTCATCGGCGGCGTGATGCTCTACAGCAACGTGTTTGGAAACTAGAGGAATACAAAACACCCGCCCTTGCAGGTGGGTGTTTTTGTTTAGATCTTTCGTGCCCGAATCGCCAGGAACATCGGAACTTCTTTGCGGATGCGATTCTCCGCTTTGGCACGTGGGCCGGAGGTACTTTCTTTGTGCGACATCCACTCTTCCATGGCGTCGACCACAAATCCATTTGCTGCAAGTTGTGTAATGTAGGAACTGATCGGTCGGTGGAAGGACGTTGTTTTGACGTCTGGCGCATCGCCCGGATGCATCTGCATCGGAATTGCATTCTCGCTCAGGTAACTGTCGACGCGGCGGTACATCATCTTCCGTTCTTCTTCAAAACCCCAGCTACTCTGCCGAGGAATACGAAATGCGGGATGATTGAGCACGATGACAAATGACGCGTTTCGATGAAGAAGCTTAGCGACGCTCGCAAAAACACCCGGCATATCGCTGACGTTCTGTAAGGCAAGCACCATCGCGGCACCATCAAACTTCTGATCGGGTATCTGGCGCGCAACGTCGGCCGCATCGGCCACAAAAAAATCTGCCTTGCGAATATTTTTCTTTTGCGCCTGACGAACGAGCGTTGGCAAGGCATCAACACCGACCACCTCTCCGCCTTGTTTACTAATCATCTGCGCAAATGTTCCTTCGCCGCAGGCAACATCGAGAAATTTCTTCCCTGCACCAACGCCCAGTAATCGCAACGCACCCGGCCACACAACTTCTGACTGATACGTCCCCGGCGCCGACAAATGCGTGCCATACCATTCGGCGACGTTCTCCCACGAGGTCGAAGATCCCGAGCGTAGTCGAGGGGCGGCGGCTGCACGTGGACCGCGAGTGCGCTGATCGAACTTCGGACGACCCGCAAAACGATCATCACGACGGCGACCCTTCATGAACGGTGGCTGTACACTCGGACGTGGTTGCTCATCGAATCGAGTATCCGAACGCTGATCGCGCGGTGCACGATCGATACGTTCAACGCCTTGTGTGCGGTCGCCGCGTTGCGAGCCGTATGTTCCCTTTCCGCGTCGGGCAAATGCCGGACCGCGTCTGCCTTGAGTATGTTGCATAGAAATATTTTATCGGTCATTGCGAGCGCAGCGCCTCGCCCGTTGGGCTATGGCCGAGGAAGCAATCTACTCAAGTGGATTGCTTCGTCGGGATTACCCTCCTCGCAATGACGAAC
>JBBUEW010000047.1:3426-4732 GCA_038078095.1 Patescibacteria group bacterium
GACCCGAGGATGACACTTAACCGTTTTAACCGCTTAACCGATCATGAGTGTTACTACCTCCTCGCAGTCCCGCCTTCTGCGTAATCTTCAAGCTTCACGCTTAAAAGCTTACTGACGCCATCGTCGCCCATAGTGACACCATACAACACATCCGCTTTTTCCATGGTGGCACGGTTGTGCGTGATGACGATGAACTGGGTGAGTTTACGAAGTTCGTTCAAAATGTTGGCGAACCGCACAGTATTCGCCTCATCGAGCGCGGCGTCAACTTCATCCAAAACAACGAACGGTGCGGGATTCGTTGCCATGATGGCCGAAACAAGCGCGATTGAGGTCAACGCCCGTTCACCGCCAGACAACAAATTGAGAGCTTTCAAACGTTTTCCTGGCGGTGTCGCCTGAATATCGATACCCACCACCGCATCCTTTCGTTCCTGCACACGTTTCGAAATCGCTTCAAGGGTATCGACGTCTTCGTGATGAATAAGCTCAGACTCGGAAGATTGCTTCGCTTCGCTCGCAATGACGGAATCTTCTTCGAGGTCATCTTTTGTGAGTTTCACGAGCGAGCACCGCCCTCCCCCAAACAAAATCGCGAAATACTTTTGGAACTCGGTCGCGATCGCCTTGAATGCGACGTCAGACTGCTCACGAATCTGTTCGTCCAGTTCGTCGATAACTTTTTCGGTGGAGGCAATCGCCTCACGAAGATCCGTGACCTGCGTTGATAAAAACGTAAACCGTTCGTCAGCCTCTTTATATTCGTTGACAACCGATTCTTCAATGCCGCCAATAAGTTCCAACTGATGACGCAAGCGCAGCATCTTGTCGTGGGCAGACCCGAGTTCGAAAATCCGCTCGACAGGAGGGGTGCTCGTAATCGTGTCGAAAACGTCCGGCACGATGTCATTCATCTCCGTCTTCAGTCCCTCTAAACGAGTCTCGACGCGCGCGAGATCGATATTCACCGCGTTCGCCCGCCCTTCCAGCGCCGAGAGTTCTTGCTGCAGCGCACGAACTTCACGCTGCACGATAAACACCTCACTCGTCGCAGCAGTCGTCGCCTTCGCCTTAGCATCCATAGCCACTTCTGATGCTTTCACCGCTTCCTCGGCGACCTTCACCCGATTATTCGCGCTCGTGATAGCCTCGAGCATGGCCGGCGATGGCGTAAAGTCTTCAGGGTTTGGTCGCGTCAATCGTTCACGGAGCTTTTTCGATCGCGCAGTTACGCTTTCAAGGTCGCTTACGATCGGTACAAGAGCCGCAAGCTCGCTCACCGATTTCAACCGCCCAAGCAGTGATT
>JBBUEW010000048.1:0-3487 GCA_038078095.1 Patescibacteria group bacterium
CTCGTAACGCAGTGGTCGGTTGTCTTTAGCCGACGGCAGGCGGAACCCGAAGTCGACCAATGTCTGTTTGCGTGCCTGATCACCAGCGTACATGCCGCCGATCTGCGGGAGCGTGACGTGTGATTCATCCACGATCGTTAAAAAATCTTTTGGGAAGTATGACAACAAGGTGTGTGCTGGCTGTCCTGCACGACGACCGTCAAAGTGACGGGAGTAGTTCTCGATGCCGCTGCAGTACCCAAGGTTCCGAATCATTTCGATGTCATACCGCGTGCGACGCATGAGACGTTCATATTCTAAAAGTTTTCCTTCCGCTTCAAATTCCTTCAAACGATCGGCGAGTTCGGCTTCGATGTCACGCAAGGCGCGCTCGCGTTCAGCAACATCCGACATAAAATGCTTTGCCGGAAAGAACCACGCGTCCTCACCCTGCGCGATCACCTTTCGGGTGATCTTATTCAATGAAAATATTTCCTGGACAACTCCCCTTTCGATAACTATTCGGTACACCGTCTCATCACTCGGCGGCATAACCTCGATCACGTCACCTTGCGCGCGGAAATGTCCGCGCGTCAGATCTGCCGTCGTGCGCTGATATTGCATCGAGATAAACTGACGAAGGAGCTCTGCACGGTCACGTCGTTCGCCAACACGCACGTGTAACACTTCCTTCTCGTACGCTTCCGGCGATCCTAAACCATAAATACACGACACACTCGCCACGACGATCACGTCGCGACGCGAAAGAAGGGACTGGGTTGCGGCGTGACGAAGGCGGTCGATCTCTTCGTTGATCTGGGCATCTTTTTCTATGTACGTGTCCGTGCGAGGCATGTACGCCTCTGGTTGGTAATAATCGTAATAGGAAACAAAGTAGGAAACGGCATTTTCCGGGAAAAACTCACGAAACTCACTACACAGCTGCGCCGCCAAGGTCTTATTGTGAGCGATCACGAGCGTCGGTCGCTGAAGATTCTGGATGACATTGGCCATCGTAAACGTCTTTCCCGATCCTGTTACTCCAAGCAGAGTTTGCCGCGCCAAACCCTGACGAATACCGTCCGTCAGATCTTCAATCGCTTTGGGCTGATCGCCGGCAGGCGAATAGTGTGATTTCAGGTTGAAGGGCATAAAATACAATTGCCCACCAGAACGGGAGTCCTGGGGGTACGTAGAGGAGTATACCTACAAAGAGCGAGTCTTTGAAAGGATCGGGTGAAACTGAAGTGAATCTTTGAAAAGGTTGTGAAGTGACAGCCGCCTTCCGTCATCCTGAGGCAACTGCCGAAGAATCTCTCGCAGATATCGTGGTTTTCGTCAGAGGTGGGAGTATTCACTTTTCTTCGAGGTATGCACCTTTAGTGTCGCGAAAATCGATGTGTAATCTTGTGTAAGATCGTTTTGTTTGATGAGAAATGAAGTAAAAAAGAAATGAGGCGGAACGAAAGAAGGTCGACGATCAGGATCGATGAAGTGCCTCATACATTCTGGTCCCCAGCTCCTTAACGCGAATGAGTTGCGTTAAGGGAACCTCACTTTCGGAAAAGACACCCTGCCCTCTCGGCGCCGAGGAACACCACACCAACAGAGACCCTTCCTATCGTCAGGATGACTGAGTGAGGAATCTATCCTATCCCAACCCCTTCAAAGATCCCCTCCCTTCACTTCCCGCTATCCTTTGCCATGCTACAATCCTCGCAATTATGCGTTTTCGTCTTCCAAATCTCAATCGTTTGCGCATTGTCCGAGATATTTGCCCTTTACCCGGATTCCCGTCGCACGACGCCTTTGCGTGGAAAGGCGTCGCAGCAAAATCGAAAGTTCCCATGATCGCTCACCCCAATGGATACACCGTCACGGATTTTCAAAACCGTTTCATTACTTGGCACCGCACGTTTACTCGCGATCACCAGGTACCGATACTCACGAGCAAAAGTTTCATTCACATTCACGAATGGATCCCTCCTACAAATCCATCAAAGGTCTCCGGATATTTTCGTTTTAGTATGAATCATTTTGAAGCAGTCGCACCGGTAACAAAAGATCCAATTAAACATTGGAGCACACAAGCTCGTCGTCATCTTGCGGCCACCAAAAAAAACCCTGCCCTCGCGATCCGCACTGGGACAATCGACGAAGTTGCCGCCATGCTCCCTGCCTCGCAGGTTCCAATTTCTCTTCACGAAACATTCCTCGCCT
Source organism: Patescibacteria group bacterium (assembly GCA_038078095.1). GTDB lineage: Bacteria > Patescibacteriota > Patescibacteriia > UBA9934 > UBA9934 > CAIKHN01. The sequence goes on from JBBUEW010000048.1 coordinate 2,200, forward strand.
TCACCAAGCGTCATCTTGCCGCCCATTCTGCTGACATTGAAATCTTCATCGCTACCCTTAGAAGCACTCCAGTTGCTGCGTTCATTGCCGGATATTGCATCGAAGCAAAAGAGAGTACGTACCTTGTTGGGTGTTTTACACCGGACGGAGGAAAATCTCATGCCATGACCGCACTCGTTGAGAAATGGTTTCAGCAGTGTGCAGAGAAAAATATCGTCCATGCCAACTTTGGCGATATTGTCGGCCCAACCCCTTTTCCTTTCGACGATGCGATCGGCTATTCCAACTTTAAAACTCACTTCGGCATTCATCGCGTTTGGATGCCGGGCAGCCGCTGGCGAATTTCTTTAGCGCGCTAAATCTCTGGCCACTTTTCGTTCAAGCTCTTCAAGATCGAGCACCTCTTCCATCTTTGCCAAACGAACGACATCTTTTTCTTTCACCGATAATTTCTTTTCAATGCGTTCCAGCATCTTGAGCATCTGGGTGATCTCCTGTTCTGCCTCGATATTAATCTGCAGATCGATCTCTTCTCGAAGATCTGCAACTTTAGCCGCACGATTCTGACTAATCAACACAAAGATCGAAAGAAAAATCGCCTCAAGTGATACCACCATTGTCAGCATGCCGTAGGGATATGGATCGAAGGCGACAACACCGGGAACAATGTCTGAGTTCCATCCGATCCACACCACAAAAAACAACGTATTCAATAAAAAAAAACCGATCGTCCCAAAGGCGTTCGTCAAAAAATCTGCCAGACGCTCGCTGGCGCGACGACGTCCATTCATAGTTGCCGCAAACGTTCGTTGCGACAACTCGAATCGCGGCGAACGTGAACGAGATGACGATGTCTTCTTCCTCCGTGAAGCCATACACTCACCGTAGTGTAACACGCCTACGGTTCCAGCTGCAGCGTTTGCGAAATGTTGAGCAGTCCTACATCTGAAAGTTCACTTGCATACTTCACCGCTTCTTCGTACCGCGTCCACATCACTCGCTGCGCATCGTCCGAGAGCAATAGAGATTTCAATAAAAGATTAAACGGTGGTTGACGGTGGTATCCCTTCGCAAGGTACACCGTTGTCCAGGCACTGTCTTCTGCAAAGAAGTCGTTGTCATGCATTTTGACGTTCACAAAATACGGCGCCTTGGCATCCGTTGCGCTCGGCGCCGCAGTCAACGCTTCATCGACTGCTGTCGCTCCATTCGCTCCCTCATACGAGAACAGTTTTAGATCGATCGTTTCCGGACGAATCCACAAGCCGCTTTTCTTCTCACCGAGGTT
>JBBUEW010000049.1:0-12471 GCA_038078095.1 Patescibacteria group bacterium
ATCCTTCGGCAGTTGCCTCAGGATGACTGATTAAACCCCTCCAAAGATCCCTTCATTCCCAAACCCTTCAAAGACTCACTTCACTTTCCCTTCCAAACTAGTGTCATTCCTTTACTTCACCCCCACAATGACCCTACACTGCAACTTCTATGTCCCTCTCCCCCCTTTGCCCAAATCCCGACGTGTGCGGATCGTGTGGCTGGAGTCATATCCCATACGAAAAACAGTTGCAGCAAAAACTGTCGGATATTAATGGATCGTTTGCGCTGAAAAAGCTTGATATCCACGTCGACGACATTTTTGCCTCGCCGAAAACGGAACACTATCGCAACCGCATGGATTTTGTGATCAGTTTTAAAGGCGAAGTGGGGCTTCGTGAAAAAGGAAAGTGGTGGAAAGTCATCGACGATCACACCTGTTTCCTTGGCGATGAAAAGCTCGAAGCACTTTTTCCTATCGTGCGAACGTGGGCAAAGGAATCTGGTTTGTCATTTTTCGATCGAAAGTCGAACATCGGTACATTGCGTTACGCCGTTATTCGTTCCACGAGCATCGGCGAAACGATGATCATCATTGTGACGAGCGCACCGAATGGTGAGCAACAACTTGGTGAAGGAAATGTTGCCACCCCCGTTACCAGCAACAACGACGCGAGTGTGATCGAAACTGCTCTGCGCGATTTCGCAGTAAAGGCTGGAGCAACGAGCGTGGTGTGGTCCATCAATCACACCATTTCTGATGTTTCGTTTGGCGATGATCAGCGCGTCATCGATGGTCCTGGGGTGATCGAGGAACGTATCGAGGGGATCCGTTATCGTATCTCTCCAAACGCCTTCTTCCAAACCAACTCCTACGCTGCACCGATGCTCCTTTCAACAGTGCGCGAATTCGCTGGTGATTTGAGTGATAAGACGTTGCTCGATCTGTACTGCGGTACCGGATTCTTTGCCGTAGCCCTCGCTGCCCAGGCCAAGCAGACGATCGGCGTTGAACTCGTTCCTGATGCGATCAAGGATGCGCGGGTGAATGCGGAGTTGAACAGCTTGACCCCCTCCAGCTCCCCCTTGGTAAGGGGGAGGGACTCAGGCTCAGTCGCGTTCCCCCTCCTTACCAAGGAGGGGCTAGGGGAGGTCACGTTCCACGACGCAAAGACCGAGGAATTCGACTGGATGAAGATCAATGCTGACGTCGTCATTCTCGACCCTCCACGTTCCGGTATGCACGATAAAGCGCTTGCTGACATCATCGCTGCCAAACCCGCCCGCATCGTCTACGTTTCCTGCAACTACAAAAACTTTGCCCGCGAAATGGTGGAACTTTCCAAGTACTACGACATCGAGGCCATGCGCGCCATCGACATGTTCCCGCACACGCCACATGTGGAGCTCGTGACCGCACTTGTCAAAAAATAGAGAATGTTAGGGAGCTGCTATACGGGTGTTCGGATGATCGTATCTTGGTTTTTATACACCACACCAACCACCATTAATCCCAATTCACCCTTTACAAAAGGGAATTTTTTAGGTATGCTCTCATCGGTTTAAGAGTTATGTATCCAACCCGTGAGGATACCGTGATACTGCTTTTGACTCTTACCGGTTGCCAGTTCGGCACCGGTGTCGAATTTCGAGACCACGTGGCGAAGCCAGAAGCCGGCCGCCTCACTTTCTCTGCAGGATGTGATGGGTGCGAATCCGTCACCCTGTGGTGGGAAGTCATCACCGCCGAGACAGGCTCAACCGAATGGATCGCATCGGACCACTCCTCCGACGGACCCTCCATCTCGATGCCCGGGGTTCCCGATGAGGGCGTCGCCTACATCTGGGGCTTGACCGAGGACGAACGGTGGCTGTGTTCGACCACCACCAGCGACACCGCCGATTCCCTCGGCGAAGTCGCCGCCTGGGCGGATGAGTGGCCCATCCAGCCCCACTGTGGTGGAACGGGTCTCGTGGACGGCACCGACTACGCGATCATCCTGCCCTGGGGCGGGAAGGTATCGGGTCAGCAAGCCATCGAGTAGAACGAACAGCCACGGGCGCCCCGAGACGATCGGGGCGTTTGTCGTTTTATACATTGTTCCAACCGCACGAAAAACTTTTCTTTGCGCTTGTCAGGGAGTATAAAATGTGCTAACCTTAGCCATGTACGAATGTATTAGCCCTGCAGGAGAGGTACCCATGCTTCTTTTGACCACTACCCTGGCAACTTTCTACACCCCAGAGGCATATCCTGCGATCATGGCAGAGATCGAGGGATCTCCGCTCCTCGCCAGGGCGGACAGGCATCAGATGGACGAATCAACGCCAGAGGACGAACCCCTCACCCTGAAGGATTGGCGCGAAATCGACCGTCTGCGCTCACTCCATATAGCGCTGGAGAAGGAACACGGTCTGGCCTTCGCCGCGAGACGAAGGCCATAGCGAGCCAGCGCACACGACTGGATATACACGGGCGCCTCGACCACGGTCGGGGCGCCTTCGACGTTTATAAAGAATCTTTATCACTCAGATGCAAAAAAATCGCGGCTGCCGAGTAGTCTGCAAGAATACCAATCCTCATCGTCGGATAATCTTTGCGCAATGACTGATGGATCTTTGGAATAGTCGAAAGGACGCTAGAACCTTGCTGCAACGCTTCATACGTTCTTCGAAGAATAGGAGATCCTTCATGAGCATGTTTTCCCCATTGATGGTGAGAGGTGTCTTAAGGAAACTCACGCATCAACTGACGATAGAAATCAGAAATCGACCGAATGCCACGCGATGAAGAATCGTCATAATTCCGTTTATCTTCATTCGTCGACGTCGACCATGCACGTTTGCGCGCATCAAGCAGGTGATGAACGTCACGCGGCTTTTCTCGAACAGTAAGGTCCGTCATTCTCTCGATGGCAGTGGATCCCGACGTTGTAAGCATCCGTGCGGCGACCGTTGTAAACATCGATTCAAGCAAGCCAAAATTTACAAACTTCGGCGATTTATTTCTATTCGCATCCGTAAGGGCTGGAATGAAATGACGAAATATTTCCACCGACTCCCCTTCCCGAACTACATCTTCCGCCAGCGCCTGGAAGTGACGGCCAACATTAATGCCGGCGATAAGAAAATCCTCGAGCGGTTTCCCCGGAAGATCGACCGTGCGTGTGGTGCATCCTTCTTTTTCTGATAGCGCCTCAAGCACAAAGGCAATCGTCACCAAACGTTGAATGTCGTGCGGTGAATGCGTCATACATTGACCAAAAGTGAAAATTTCGCTAACATCTCAGCATTATTGTTTTCCCCTACTCCCTGCTACCGCTCGGAGTCACGGAGGATTGACCACCTACATGTATGGCAAAGTCAGGAATTATCGCGATCGTGGGGCGAAGTAACGTGGGGAAATCTACGCTTATCAATACGTTGGTGGGAACGAAAGTGGCGATTACCACACCAAAACCGCAAACCACACGTCGTCCTGTACAGGGTATTATCACTCGGCCACAGGGCCAAGCAGTGTTTGTGGATACTCCAGGAATCATGCAGAAGGCACGCGACACCCTGACGAACAAATTGAACGCCTACGCCAAGGATTCCCTTCGTGACGTCCAAGCCGCGATGTACATCGTCGATCCAACGCGCAACATCGGAGATGAAGAGAAGCAGGCATTCCGATTGGTGGAACATTTAACGATTCCGAAGCTCCTGGTGATCAACAAGATCGACGACAAAGCGTCGAAGAATTTTATCGACTACTACCGCGATCTTGGGGCGAAATTTACGAACTACGTCGAAGTGTCCGCGCTTACAGGAAAGAACACGGATCTTATCGAAAAATGGATTTGGGAACAATTGCCCGACGGCGAATACTTGTATCCAGAGTTTCAGATGACGAACATGGAGAACAAGGAATGGCTTGCGGAATTGATTCGCGAAAAACTTTTCCTCCGTTTGCGCGAAGAAGTCCCTTATTCGACTCATGTCGAGGTGAACGATCTCAAAGAACAAGGCAACGGCGTCATCTTCGTCGACGCCACAATTTTCACTCACTCCGAGCGCTACAAGCCGATGATCATCGGTGCCGGCGGACGGGGCATCAAAGAAATCGGTCAGTCCACACGCCGCGAACTGGAAACGGTTACGGGGAAGAAGTACTTCCTTCAGCTGAATGTGGCAGTGGATCCACGCTGGGTGGAACGGATGGAATAGGTCGAGTGATTCGTGTGACTTTGTATCCGATCGCTTTCTTTAGTTCCTCTAAGTTCGTAAACATCCCCAGTCCAAGAGCCCACGGCCGCACTGCAATTTGCAGAACGAGTGGGTTCTTTTCGTTTTTGAGGATGGTGTATGTCGCGAATGCGTTGCGGGCCGTGATAACGTCAATCTCTTTCAGGCTCCCATCGATGGCGACGCGATAGGTACTCACCGCCGGATCGAATTCCACTTTCGTCACATCAAGTGCATTGTTCGGATCTTGTGTTCGTCCTTGAATCGCAGCAATGGCATTCCGTACTGCTTCTGCCATGGAAACAGTATCCGAAAGGGTTGAATCAAAGAGTCCAAGTTCGATATGTGTGGAAGAGGTTGTCGTTAGTTCGTTGTATTGCGCTTGAGAAATCCAGAGCACACTATTCTCTTTGCCCGACACATCCACGTCGCCGGCAGTCCAAAACGTGGGCAACGAAATACGTTCTGCGCTCAAAAGTGCATCAGTGGTTAGTGAACCCGTGACGACAGTATTTGTGGCATCAGTAACCTGCAATTCCATCCACGAAATTTTTGACGTCCCCACCGTCGCATCCCACGCATCAATGGTCACCGAAGTATATTCAGATGGTGTTGTTTGCCAAAACGGCATCCAGGGATTGATTTCCAGCTTCAGTCCAGCCTCGATAGCAAGGTCGTTTCCCGACATCGGTTCCGCGTGCTCAAAAGGATTCGTGCATCCTGCACCCATCACGATCATCCCCATGATGATTACAGCGATTCGCATAGTCGTTAGTCCTTCAATGCTTCGCCAATCCCATCACCTTTGCCGCCTTGTGCCCACCGCTTCACCGTCTCCTCGTCACTTGCTCCACAGATGAATGTCTTTGCTTCTTCGTTATAAAAAAACGGAACACCGCCACATAGTCCCCGATCAATTTTGGAAAGTTTCTCAGCGTTTGCATCGTTGTTCCACACTTCCAGCTTTTCAATCGTCATACCCAAATCTTTTTCCACCTTAACGATCATTGGTTTCATGGAAACGCAGTGTGGGCAAGTGTCACCGTAAAATTCCAGAAGAGCCATATTACTTTTTGTGCGTAATCAATGATGATACTGCGTAGGTGCAGGCACCACAGAACAGATTGATCTTCATACATTTTATTCGTCACCACTGAGCATTACTTTACCATTGTTGGTCACGATGACGCCATCGCGTTCTATCCTTTTTACGAGTGTCGCAAAACGTTGGTCGGTTAAAGCGGTGAAGACGGTTAAATGACGTAATGAAGAACGCGATCGTGAACGTTCTCGAAGGGCATCAACGATTCGTCCTCGAAAATAACGATCCGATTCTTCAAACTTCCCTGCCGACTTCTTGACGAGCCACAATTCTTTCTTCGGCTTCGATCCGTGCAGTGGCGCGAGTGGACACAGTCCCCACACATGATGACGAGCACTGCAGTGTAACGCTCCGATATCCATCAGCGCATGATTCCACGTCCAACCATCGCTCGGCGCAACACACTGGGCGAGCTGTTGGATCGATTTTGAATCTTTGCTCTGCCGAGGAAAAATACGGCGGAGGATTCGAATAATGTTCGTATCAACAGGTGCTGCTTCCGAGTTACGAAATGCGAATGCGGCGATCGCGTGTGCGGTATATAAACCGATTCCCGGCAACTTTTTTAATTCCTCGATCTCCCGCGGAAGTTCTCCTCCATTCGCGACGACATCTTTCGCTAGACGATGGAGCATCACTGCACGACGGTTATAGCCAAGCCCTTGCCATAGCCGAAGGACGTCTGACGTTTTTGCCGATGCGAGATCGTTCCAGGTTGGAAATGCCACAAGAAACGCTCGCCACTTTGGAATGACTCGATCAACTTGCGTCTGCTGCAACATGATCTCGGACAACGTAATTGCATACGGATCACTCGTTCGTCGCCACGGCAAATCGCGTCCATTCTTTTTGAACCACGCAAAAACGATGCGATGCATCTGCTTAGTTTTTTGCCCAATCGTAAAAGGCGTTGATGCTTTCGATCGAGGTGTTGAAGTCGATGCTCTTTGCAGTGTCATACGGTGGCACTGTATCAAAACTCATTGCTTTTCCAGAATCGAGGGATGTCACTGCTCCCTCGAGGTTCATCACACCGATCCCCTCCGTCACCAACGCATCAATACGCTGCAACCATCCGTAATTCACCAGCGTCATTGATCCGGTCGTTGAAAAGTCAAGATCACGAGCTTGAATAGTGACGGGTCCGTTCACGACGATTCGACCGGTATAAAAGGCGAGGCTCTCCGATCCTTCACGGTCGTTAGTGATCACCAGTGCCGTATTCTCATCTATCCAGATCGTCGACGATCCAAACGTAATCTTTCGACGTTCCCCCGAACACGTCAGAATATTTTTCCTTGAGACATCAACGTCGTCACATGTTGCTTCCGGTCGATCGTCATACTCAACCGTCACCACCCCGGTTCGTGACCGATACCCCTCTCCCCCAGCCCATGATGCTGCAAAGTGGCGGCCGTGGACGAGGAGGGCAGAGAGAATAATGATCAAAGCGGTTAAGACGGTTAAGCGGTTAAATGAAAGAGTACTGACTCTCTTAACCGAGGCAGTAATCTGCCGATTAACCACTTTAACCATCTTAACCGTTTCTTCACTAAATCTCATACGTCTGCATCACTCTTGGCACTTCCACATCAACATTCAACACTGATCGCAGATGATCTGCAAAAATATCTTTTGTCGGTCCTTCGCCGTGCACAAGAAAAACTTTCTTTGGTAGCGTACTCGTCCCTCGGAGAAACTTCGTGAGCTTCTTTTGATCGCCGTGCGCCGAGAAGGAATCGATCGTGAGCACGGTTGCGCGAACAACGTGCTTCTCACCAAAAATCGAGATCTCTGATGCGCCATTTTGGATTGTTTTGCCGAGTGTATGCTTTGCTTGGTATCCGACGATGAGCAAACCAGCTTTTTCGTTATCAATATACCGTGAAAGGTGATGCATGATTCTTCCGCCGGTCATCATACCGTTTCCGGCGATGATCACCTTCGGTCGTTTGTCATCGTTGATAATCTTCGATGCGTCTGGCGATAATGTTTCGGTAAGCGTCGCGAAACGGAACCAGTCGCCATCTTTTCCTGGTGCCGCCGGATGATTGAACGAAAGATACTCATTGAAATGACGGTATAACTCGGTGGCTCGAATCGCGAGCGGGCTGTCGAGGTACATTGGGACAGAAGGAATCTCACCACGTTGCAAGAGCTGGTCGAGGGCAAAGAGAAGTTCCTGCGTTCGTTCCACCGAAAATGCTGGAATCATCAGGGTACCGCCGCGACCGATTATTTTTTTGACGAACTCGGCGAGCTTTGGTTCGCGTGCCGCAACCGGCTCATGATCTCCTTGGCCGTACGTTGCCTCGCAGATCACGACGTCGGATTCCGGACGCGCTTCGGTGTCGGAAAGAATCGGCACATCGTCGTTCCCAATGTCACCGCTGAAGATGAGGGATTTCGTTACTCCCCCGTCGTCAACCGTCACACGAATAAACGCCGATCCTAAAATGTGCCCAGCATCGTAAAACTCTACGGTGACTCCCTCGAAAGGATGAACAGCGTGATGGTAGGGCACGGTGACGACCGACTCCAGCATGTTTTCTAAATCTTTTTCTTCGTACACCACGGGATCGCCACACTTCTTGGCATTCTCCGCCATCACATGCACCGAATCCTCAAGAACGATCTGCATGAGCGCCTTGGTAGGCGGCGTCATAAAAATCTTGCCCGTAAATCCTTGCTTCACTAAATCCGGTAAACGACCAGTATGATCGAAATGGGCATGGGTGACAACAACAGCGTTAATGTGGGCCGGCGTAAAACCGAACGCTTCTAAATTCTTTTTGGAACACATGCGCTCCCCCTGGTGCATGCCGCAATCCACCATCAGGTGGCCTTTGGGCGTTTCCAGCACAAAACATGAGCCGGTGACGTCCTCAACAGCACCGTAAAAGGTGAGGCGCATAGCAATTTATCGTTTCAAGCAACTCTTCTTCGGAAAACTCAATATTTTGCGTGATACCTAAAAATTGTATCATGGCCTTGCGTCCCCAGAGGACACCGCCTACACTGAAAGCTTCCCTTTCTGCATGCCTTCTCTTGATTGGAAATCCTTACCGCGACCAATTATCGCACTCTCGCCGATGGCCGACATGACCGATTCGGCGTTTTGTCGTGTAGTAAAAGAAGTAACGAATGCGGCGGACGCCCAAAACATGCTCATCATGTTCCGCGAAATGGTGTCGTCGGAAGCGGTTGTTCGAGGAAACGACAAAACGCTCGGCATGACAGAAATTCACCCAGAGGAACGTCCGCTTGTTCAACAAATCTTTGGATCGGATCCCGCCACCATGGCCGAGGCCGCACGCATCATCGCCGAACAACATCATCCGGAAGGCTTTGACATCAACATGGGTTGTCCCGTCTACAAGATTGTTCACAACTTCAACGGTGCGGCGCTCATGAAAGAACCAGAACGTGCTGCGGCGATTGTGAAAGCAATGAAGAATGTTATCGACGTTCCGCTCACCGTCAAAATTCGCCTCGGGTGGAGCGATCCCACTGAAGCGATCACATTTGCAAAAGTACTCGAGGATGCAGGTGCTGATCTCCTCACCGTCCACGGTCGTACGAAGATTCAAGGCTATTCCGGCGTCGCCGATTGGCAGATGGTCGGCAAGGTGAAAGAAGCGATTTCGATTCCGGTGTTGTGCAATGGCGACGTGCACAAGGCTGAACTCATTCCGACCGCGCTCGAGGTATCAGGGTGTGACGGCGTCCTCATCGCCCGTGGTGCCCTTGGCAACCCATGGATCTTTGCACAATTTGCGCGCATCATGAACGGTGCCCCTCCGGAAGCGATTACGCTGCAGGAACGTGTACGCATCGTCCGTCTCCATCTTCGTTTGCACCTCGAGCAGTACGGCGATGGTGCGGTAACGACATTCCGAAAACATTTATCGTGGTACTTTAAGGGCATCCCTCACGTAAAACCACATCGTGAAAAAATGATGCTCGTGAAAACCCGTGAGGAACTCGAGCAAATTCTTGACGAGGTAGTCCTCCCCTCCTAAACTCTCCGCACTTTTATGCGCATCGGAATTTTAACGTTCGTGTCTGGTAAGAAACAAATCGCCGTCGGAACTGCGAGTATCGTTGCAGAAGCAAAAGCGCGTGGGCATCACGTCAAAATGCTCTATTCGAATCACGTCGGTCTCGTGTTCGGGAATGGCCGAACGCTCACCTACAAAGGCGAAGATATTCGCGCGGAGGATTTCGACGTTATTTTAGTTCGTCCCGGTTTTACCAAAGATCCCAGCGTCAACGCATCCATCATCAAACAATTTCAGCTGGCCGGTTTCTACGTTTTGAATACATACATCGGCGTGTTTCGTGCCAAGAACAAAATCCGTACGCTCCAAATGCTCAACCACTTTGGGCTCCCTGTTCCAAAAACACACGTGCTCGGCGATGCATCCCTTCTAGAATCTGCCGCGAAAGAATTCACATTCCCCGTCATCATCAAATCGATCTTTGGCACGCACGGCACTGGCGTGTTCATCGCCGAATCGATGCGCTCGCTCGCACCGATCGTCGATTACCTCACCAAGAAGGAGCAAGGACTCGTGAAGCTTCAGGAATACATCGAAGAAGCTCAGGGAAAAGATCTGCGTATCTTTGTTGCCGGCAAACGCGTCCTCGCGGCTATGGAACGATCAGCCAAGCCTGGAGAGTTCCGTTCAAACTTTCACAAGGGAGGGAGCGTGTGCACGGTTGATCTGACGGATGACGAAAAGAAGCTCGCCATTAAAGCCACGCAAATTCTTGGGCTCGATATCGCCGGTGTCGACATTCTCCGCACCAAGACCGGTCCGAAAATTATTGAAGTCAACAGCAACCCTGGATTAGAGGGCATCAGTAAGGCAACGGGTATCAACGTTGCTGCGAAACTCGTCGACTTTGTGGAACGAAGGGTGGAAAAGCGAGGGAATAGGAACGTGGAGCTGAAAAAGAAAGGGATGAAGGAATAGTGGTATATTTTCCCCATATGAAATTCTTCAAACAGTGCGCAGCAGCCCTGGTAGGACTTTCACTCTTTGCCACATTCGGTGCTCCTTTTGCCCACGCCGGCGATCTCATCCTTGGCGGCCAAAAGCACGAGTACAAAGTGATCTTGCGCGGTGACGGACGAGCAATCGTCATCGGAAAACTCACGATCCCGAACACGAGCAGCGAGTCCCTTGATATCGTCAACGTCGGTCTTTCCGTCAGCGATGCTGATCAAATCACCGCCTACCAAGTGGTTGTTCCACAAACGTGCTCAGCATGGAGCAATACCGTTTCCGGAACGTCGACGATCAATACGTGTACAAAATATAAAGAGATCTCCAGTAAAGATCTCACCAACGCACCGTACTCGAAGATCGAGGTGAAGGAAGATTCAGAAAATTCGTACGCATTGGAATTGCCAACCGCAATTGCACCAGGCATGAGCGCCGTCGTGTTGTTTGCCTATACATCCAAGGAATATACAAATTCATTCCTTGGCCTCATCTCGTACAAATTTGTCACACCGACCGTCGAGGAACGTATTGAAAGCATGAACGTTAGCATTCAGACGGATAGCGATCTGGAGATCAACGGTGGGAGTACGACGATCGAATACGGAACAACTACCGGATCATTTGAGGTCGCCGCATCGCTCAGTAGCGCAGATTCATTAAGTGCAGCGATCTCGACGAAGAGCGGCAACACCGTTCGCGAATCGGCAACGAATCTCTTCCCTGGGGAGTCGTACACCGTCGAAGGAAAATATAGTGAATACTGGTGGCGTTTGTACTTGGGTCGCGTGCTCGCGGTCGTGATCGTCCTCGGCGCAATCATCGCATTTGTGGCATGGAAAAACCGTGGAGCAAATCGCGAGAAGATTCGCTCGCTCTGGATGCGATTTGTGAACGGCATTTTTGGCGGAGCGGTGACGAGTGGTCTCATCTCGGCAGCCCTCATCGGCCTCTGGACCGCTTTTGTGACAGAGTCAAACTTTACTCGGTACATTGATGGTGACGTTGCAGAAGCCCTGAGCTTCCTGGTTATCGCCATGGTCTTCCTTCTCGTCGGCGTTGGTCCATCCGTTGTTGCAGGATCAAAGCGCGGCTGGAAAGCCGGCGTCGGCACATTCGTGAGTACGATTATCTGGCTAGTGGTCGGCATCGTCGTCATGGGTATTCTCCAGAACAATGATCGTCAGGTCTTCCCTGAGTTCATGAATTTCTAAAAAGCGCAGAAAAACACCGCAGCCCGAGCTGCGGTGTTTTTCTTTCTCTTCACTCCGATAACCAGAGGAGTAAGACTATTTTTGACGGCGACCTCCAGAATCAGGTATATTCCTTCCCGTTCAACACACCATTCCGGGATCGTCTAATGGCAGGACGAGGGACTCTGAATCCCTTAATCGTGGTTCGAATCCACGTCCCGGAACCAAAAACACCCCAACATTTTGTTGGGGTGTTTTTGTCCTGAGAGAGTGCCGCCTGCGTAGCAGGCATGGCACGGATCGAAGGACTTCAGCCCTTGGCTGGTATTTCTGTGGTTCAACCGGCGAAGCCGGTTCACCACACCGCTCCAAACGGCGTGGTGCGGGCGTGGGTCGCGACGACGCGAAGCAAGCTTGCTTGCGAGAGCGGAGTCGCCATACACGTCCCGGACTCCGGTAATTAACTATTTGATGAACCTGTTCTATTCGCTTCAGTGAAATTGCTGTAATGTTTCTCTATTATGATCACCGGCAACGTCCTACAGGGGCAAAGAATGGCGGGCAAGACGTTTGGTGTACCGACCGCCAATGTTGTTTTAACAGGTGAAATCGATCTTGGATTTGGGACGTACGCCGGCTATGCCACGTGGGGCGAAAAAATGTACGAAGCGATGATCTACTACGGTGCGAATGATCCAAAAAAACTCGAAGTGCATTGCTTCGAGTTTTCTGGAAATTTGTATGGCACACGACTCACCGTGGATCCACGAGCAAAAATTGGCGAGGACGTACCATGGACAACAGAAGAAGCGATGAAAGAAAAAATTGTCGTGGAAATCGATCGAGCGAAAGCGTGGTTTGCGGGTCAGAGACGCCTTGCGTAACTAGCGGAGATCCTTACCACCCAGCATCATCGAGAGTGCGACAACTGCTTCGCGGGCATACGGACGGACGCGAGCAGG
>JBBUEW010000050.1:0-6524 GCA_038078095.1 Patescibacteria group bacterium
AGGGAACGTGACCACAGTCGCGGCACTCTAAACGTTTAGCAACTCCTTTGCGGTTGAGGGACAATAGCACCTTTTTTTGGCTGTGTAAAGCCGTTTTTATCGCCTCCAACAGCGTTTGGGTAAGGAGTGGAAAGCCGGATCGTTCCCCGTGGTGGGTGGCATCGACGATGAGGGGAGAGGCGGGGAGGTTGGAAGCTTTCGCGATGTGGAGCGATGCGGAAATCGGGGGAAGAGGGTCACAGCTAATCAGACGGGCCTGGTGGGCAGCTGCGAGGCCTTCGGCGATACGTCGGTTGTCGAGGTACGGATTTCGTCGCTTTGTATCATGATCTTCGCAACCAGACTGATAGATGAGGATCGCATCGAGAGAGTTCGGAGAGATGAGAACGGTCTGACGAGTTCCAATGAGAATTCGAACTGATCCATCGCGCCATGCCCGGATGATCGCATTTCGTTCTCGAGGTTTCGTTTTTCCCGTCAGCAGCACCGGCGCGAAAGGAGCAAGAATGTTGCTCAACATCTCGGCATCTCGTTCACGCGGAACCAAGAGGATGATCTGATTCTTCATCGTTTTACACAAAGCGTGGGCAAGAACGATACTCGATTCGTCATCGATGGAAACTGCAAACGTTCGATCGTGTGTGAGTTGTTCGAGGACTTCCTTGACGATCGCTGTCGTCTGCCTTGTGATCGAGGGAGAATCGGATGTCTTGAGGGTAAGAGATGGGATTTTTGACGGAAAAGGTGACAGGCCGTCGTAGGCAACGTTGAGGATAGACGAAACGGATTGACCAAGTTCGCATGCAGTCACCTCGAGACGAGAGAGGTCGTGAGGATCGATCGAAAACAACGGGTCACGACTCACAATGTCCAGCGTTCGTTTCTCTTCGGTTATTTTCACAACGTCGGCTACAACGCCAAAGATTTCGCGGTGGCGGAAAGGAATACGAACCACATCGCCCCGCGAAACCATGAGTGTTTCTGGAATGCGATAATCAAAGAAACCAAATCGCCGTGGCAGGCGAACGAATGGATAGACGCGAGCAAACACACTAGTTCAGTACCATTTCTGCCGTGATCTCGCCAACGCCAAATGGTGCTTCGGAAGCCAAGAGACGCGTGCGAACAAGGGTCGCATCAAGCGTGCCAAAGAGCATCACGATTTGTCGGTAGCACGCGTCCTGTGCGTTTTGAAGTAGCTCTGGGGGAACTTGCAGGAGTCCGGCGGTATTCTTTTGCTCGATCAGCGTTGCAAGAAGTTCGTCCAGCTTTTGGCCGTCCGCGTGCATTCCTCCTGGCGCCTCGGCAGATCGGGTGTGGGAACAGTCTCCCGCGGCGATCACAGCAATACGTTTATCGCTCGCAACAAGGATATCCCGAAGGCTCGCTCCAAAATCAAAATGTTCCTTGGGCGTTAATGCGCAGGGAGCAATTGGGAGAATGCGAACGTTGGGAAGATGGGTGGTGAGAAATTCGAGAGCGACGGTTGCGGTAAACGGGAGATCGCTCTCAGTGATGAGCGTTGCGGGTTCGTTGAGTTTTCGAAGTTCCCGTTGTGCGCGATCGGCAAGCATGAAGTCGGGGTGATACGTTTTGGTGTACCCAAGATCGCCGAACGCGGTGAGTTTTGCAGTGTACGGATCGGCAACGTTCAGCGCGAAAGCGTTCGCGGGCGATTGCGTATGCTCACAGAAGACCACGATCGTGTCCGGATGTGTTGCAAAAAGTTCCTCGGCCATTTCTGCGAGTGACGTTCGCGTTTTGTCTGCTTCTGCAACGTGCTCGGGGTTGACCGATGGCAGCAGTAGCGGAGAACAGGGAACGATGCCCGCGAAAACAATCATATTTTAGCTTTCAGACGAACCAAGTTCATTGCCTGTTGCATGAAGTTCGAGCACGTCGTCGTTGACGAAGATAATGTTCGACCAGTTGTATCCGTATTCGGTGAAGATCGATTCACTAAGGATTGGATGCTTCTCGCCATCGGAAACGACGTAGACTGCGGGATTGTCGTACGAACGAACAAGTGTGCCATCAGGAAGTTTGAGGAATTTTCCCTCGCGATACTGCTCAATTTCGACAGGTTGTGCGGTAGCGACCGGTGCGTTCGGGAAGTTGGCAACCAGAATTGCGGGATCGAGAATGGCCTGGCGAAAACCGTCTTTCAGGTAAAACATCGCACCATTCGTGGAGAGCTTTACGATCTTTCCGAGGGGATCCTGTGTCGAAGCTGTCACGGGTGTTCCTTGCACATACGTCGCCACTTCTTCGGCTGTAATATCGATTAGTTCATCCTTGGAATATCCAATGTTATGAAATGCCTCCATGCTCGAAATGTGGCGCATCGTATCGTCGACAAGCAAGTAGATGTTTCCATCTTCGTCCTTCACGAGTGAGTAGTTTGGAAGCGAGATCGGTGTGCCTTCCGGGTATGAGTCAACAACCGTTCGTGACACGGTGATGATGAGATCCTTGTTGTAGCGTGAGGTGAGTGCACTCTGGCTGGTAATCGGCCTGCGATATCCGTGTTCGATGCGGTACACGCCATCCTCGCCAGCAGCTTGCAAGAGGGTGCCTGTGGGATATTCTTTGCCGAACCAGCGATCCCAAATTTTAACGAAGTTTTCGTTGCCATGAAGGTGGGGAGTGTATGCGTACATGGCAGCGGTAGCAGCATTTTCTGGCGTAACGATAGTGTCATCAATTTCGACAGAAACATGTGGGCCGTATTTTCCGGCCGTCACCCCGTATTCTTCGATATCCACCATGTAGCCTTCCGTAAATTGCATAGCCGCTGAATTGACTTGTTTCCCGAAACCTTGCCAACGCGCCAAGCTCCCATCGTTCATCGAGCAGCTATCGCAAACCGCGTACCCCGTCGCCCAGTCGAGCTGTTTTTGTGTCGGGTCAGGATCTTCAACAAGACTTTGCTCTTTTTGCAGAAGAACCAAGATGAAGCGGGGATTAATGAGATGTTGTTGTGCAGCACGCCAAATGATTTCCGAAGCGTATCGTGTGCGTCCCTCCCAGTCTGTGGTCTTATAATCAGAAAGTGTCCCTCGTTCAAGGAATGATTGAATCTGACTCAAGTCCATGGCGTTTTCGTCGGTCAGCTCACTGTCTGAAATGATGTAATTTGGATCGAATGCCATTGCACTCGCCGGTGCCAGGAGTGCAAGAAGGGCACCAATAATCAGGGCCTTTGTTGAACGGTCATGCATACAGAACAATTATACCCAACCACAGCCAAAAAGGCACACGAACGTGTGGAGTGTTCACGAAGGCCTCTGGAACACGAGTTATGTGCGTTCCGGATATTCCTCCGCAGTTTTCAACATGAACGGAATGCGGCGAATGGTGGCTTTGGCGGCGCGGAAGAAACGCGTGCGCTCCAGAAGGAGGTTGAGCCAGCCGGTGGTGATGCAATAATATGTATCAAAAGGATTGTTGTGATGACGTTTGTGGTGAGCGGGTGAGAGGATGAGGCGAGCGCGTTGGAAAGGAGTGATGAAGCTTGGCGGCACGGGCATGTGGGCCCACTTATGGAATTGATTGGTCAGGAAAATACCAAGAATGAGGAAGAGGAGCGTGGTATAGGTGAATGCGAAGAGTGTAGAAGTGATCGCGAATTGATACAAAACGTGCGTCATGAACATCATGACGGGGAGAGAAACAAGACAGTTATGCCCGTTGGTATCGATGAAATCATGACGGGTGATGTCTTCGGGATCGCGGTGATGTTCACGGAACGGAAAGATGAATGCTGGTCCAACGATTGGGGTGGTGGCGCTGCCGAAAGTATCGCCGAGGAAGTGGACAAAGCCCGACAAGAAATCGGCGAGGAGGTATCCAAGAATGACGCTGAAGACGATAAGTGTCGTGGAGAGATCCACGGTGCTCGATGATGCAATCGTGGCCACATCACGAAAGAGCATCACGAGATAGATGCCGAAGAGTACAATACTCGCGCCATCAAGTCGCCGAATCCATTTGTTACCCTGCATACATTACGAGAAGATCACGTCGTCCTTTTTGACGTCGACCGTGACGGTTGCTTCTAGGGCAACGTCGCCTTTGACGATCGACAAGGCAAGCGGATCGAGAATACGCGACTGGATGACACGCTTCAATGGACGGGCACCGTAGTTTGCATCGTACCCTTTTTCGGCGAGGAACTTTTTCATGCGATCGGTAAAACGAAGGATGATGTTCCGCGTTTCCTTGAGGCGTTGGGCAACGAGCTGTAGTTGGAGGTCTACGATGCCGACGATGTGCTCTTTGCTCAGGGCATGGAACACAATCACTTCATCGATGCGGTTCAAAAATTCGGGACGGAAGTGATCACGAAGCATGTCGAGGATTTTTTGCTTTGTGCCATCAGCCTTTGCATCATCACTTTCCGCGAACCCGATTTTACGACCGCTGTTCAGAATGACATCACTTCCAATGTTGGACGTCATGATGATGATCGTGTTTTTGAAGTTGACGGTTCGTCCTTTGGCATCTGTTAAGCGTCCGTCATCGAGAATTTGGAGAAGGATGTTGAAGACGTCGGGGTGTGCTTTTTCGATTTCGTCGAAGAGTACTACCGAGTAGGGGTGTTTACGGATTTTTTCGGAAAGTTGTCCGCCTTCTTCGTATCCCACATATCCCGGGGGAGATCCGATCATTTTACTGACGCTGTGCTTTTCCATGTATTCGCTCATGTCTAAACGAACGAGCGATTTTTCGTCGTTAAACATAAAGCCAGCCAGCGCACGTGCAAGTTCGGTCTTTCCGACGCCGGTTGGACCAAGGAAGATGAACGAGCCGATCGGTCGCTTCTCCTCGGACAATCCGGCTCGCGATCGACGAAGCGCATTGCTGACGGCGACAATCGGTTCTTCTTGGCCGACAACACGCTTTCGAAGCTCATCTTCCATGCGGGCAAGTTTCACCATTTCGCTTTCGAGCATTTTGGAAACGGGAATATGTGTCCATCGAGCAACAACGGTTGCGATGTCCTCCTCAGTGATGACTTCTTTCAGCAATCCTCGCTCTGCTTGGAATTGCTTGAGCTCTTCTTCGAGCTTCACAAGCTCCTCACGCTTTTGGGGGAGTTCGCTGTAGCGAATTTCGGCGACGCGTTCAAGGTTTCCTCGACGCTCTTCGTATTCCGCTTCATTCATGAGCTTATCGATCGTATTCTTGCGCTCGCGAATCGCCGCGATAAGATTCTTTTCGTTTGTCCAACGCAAGGAAAGCTCGGCAGATTTTTCTTTGCTGTCGGCGATGAGCTTTTCGATTTCTTTCAATCGCGCCTTCGCTGCCTTATCATCTTCCTTCAACAGCGCTTGACGTTCGATCTGCAAACGCATTTCTTCACGCGTGAATCGATCAAGGTCTTCCGGCATGGAGTCAATCTGCAAACGCAAACCGGCTGCCGCTTCGTCGATGAGATCGATTGCCTTATCAGGAAGCTGACGATCGGTGATGTATCGCGCGGAGAGTTCCACAGCAGAAACAATGGCGCTATCGGAAATGCGCACGCCGTGGTGGATTTCGTAGCGCTCCTTGATCCCTCGGAGGATGGCGATAGCGTCTTCCGTCGATGGCTCTTCCACCATGATCGGTTGGAAGCGTCGTTCCAGCGCCTGGTCTTTTTCGATGTAGCGCTGATATTCCTTGGTGGTGGTTGCGCCGATCACGCGAAGCTCGCCTCGAGCAAGAGCTGGCTTCAGGAGGTTGCCTGCATCCATTGGTGATTCATCACCCTTGCCAGCTCCGACGAGCATATGAAGCTCATCGATGAACAAAATGTATTTCCCCTCGGATTGAGTAACCTCGCGCATGACCGCTTTGAGGCGTTCCTCGAACTCTCCGCGAAACTTTGTACCCGCGATAAGGGAGCCGAGGTCGAGCGCGACAAGTTCTTTGTTCTTCAGTGTTTCGGGAACATCACCTGCGACGATGCGTTGCGCAAGACCTTCCACGACGGCAGTTTTTCCAACACCCGCTTCACCAATGAGCACTGGATTGTTTTTGGTGCGACGAGAAAGAACTTGCATCACGCGACGAATTTCTTCGTCACGGCCGATCACCGGATCGAGCTTGCCGTGGCGTGCGCGTTCCGAAAGGTTTAAGCTGTATTTTTCGATCGCTTGGTACTTTGCCTCTGGTTCGGGTGAATCGACTTTTTGACTTCCACGAAGCTCTTTCAATGCGGTGAGAATTGCTTCCTCAGCGACCTGGTGTTCAGCGAGCATCGCGTTGATCGGGCGGTCGGCGAGAAGACCGAGCAAGAGGTGCTCGGTAGAAATATATTCGTCACCAAATTGTTTTGCGTACTTTGCTGCTGTCTGAAGAACGTTCGCAAGCGGTGGCGTAAGAATAATTTGTCCCACGCCGCCTCGGTCTGGTGATCCTTGTTTGGGTAGGGCATCGCACATGCGATCGATGTCGCCTAAAAGAGCGGGGAGGCTCGTCGCCATTTTTTGGAAAATCGTCACCACAAAGCCACCTTCCTGACGGGCGAGGGCCGCAAG
>JBBUEW010000051.1:0-4025 GCA_038078095.1 Patescibacteria group bacterium
AGCCTATCTGCGCTTTGCGCTACGGGCAGCGGGGGACATCACGGGGACGATTCTCGTGCCAGCGATTGTGGCGGCACTCCTCGGGACAGCCCTCGATGCTCACTATGGGACGGGTCGGATCATTTTCGTGGTTTGTCTTCTGCTCGCCTTCGCCGCAACCGCGTTCATTCTCGTCAAAAAAGTTCGGATGTATGCAAAAGAGTATCAACAACTCATCGACGCCCCTGTTCGCGATCGTTCCGCTGGCCGCTGAACCAATCGCCCATCTTGGCGCATTTCCCATCACGAATGCGATGGTAAATGCCTGGATCGTTGCGGTATTTTTTGCGGTTATTGCCTTCGTGGTTTCGCGTCGGACGTCGCTAGTGCCGCGCGGTATACAAAACGTGATCGAATCTATTATTGAAATTTTGTTGAACGAAGTGGAGAAGGTTACATCAGATAAAAAGAAAGCGCGACAGTTTTTCCCACTCATTGCCACGATCTTTTTGGTTGTTCTCGCCAACAATTGGCTGGGACTCATCCCAGGAACTGGCACGATCGGTATCTATGGATTGATGCATGGTGATGTGGAACTCATTCCATTGCTCCGTCCAGCGGGAAGTGATTTGAACTTTACGGCGGCCCTTGCGATTACCGCAGTGTTCTTTTCTCACTTCGTTGGCGTTCGAACGTTTGGCGTCTTTGAGTACTTCAGTAAATTTTTGAACTTCAAGGGAATTTGGAAATCGTTCAAGCATGGACCGATGGCCATTATGACGTCGGTGGTGGAATTCGGTGTGGGAGTACTCGAGATTGTTGGAGAAATTGCCAAGGTGCTTTCGTTGTCCCTCCGATTATTCGGCAATGTATTGGCAGGAGAAATTCTGATGACGGTCATGCTCGGACTTGTAGCGTTTGTGATGCCAATCCCATTTACATTTTTAGAAATTTTGGTGGGTATCGTTCAAGCAACGGTATTCGCCATGCTAACATTGGTGTATCTCGTGATTGCTAGCTCTCCGCACGGCGAGCATGAAGAAGCGCATGCATAATAAAGGTGAAACGATCGTGCGGGAACGTGTATCGATGATCATTCGTCGACGAACGTTCACTCATGATTATTACAAGTATGACCCTCGAATTTGCAAAAGCGTTCGCGATCGGTGTCGGTGGTGCGATGCCAGCATTGGCTGTTGGATTGATTGGATTCTCTGCGTTGCAAGCCATTGGCCGCAATCCAGATGCTGCGGGAAAAATTCTTACCCCGATGCTTCTTGGTATGGCCTTTGCGGAAGCAATCGCTATTTATGCCTTGGTGGTGGTGTTCACCTTGTAATACAAGTCGTTACACGTTAGAGGATTCGATCCGTATCGAACCTCTGCGCGTGATGATTTGATCCGAATCTATGGCATCGACTGAAATCCCAACATCAACCACAGCGCAGGCTGAGACGTCCACCACCGTCGAACAGGTCACTGAAGATTCCGGCGTTCTTGGAACGTTTGGCATCCGTGGCGATCTTTTTATCGCGCAGCTGATCAACTTCGTGTTGGTGTTGCTCGTATTGTGGCGTTTCGTTTACAAGCCGATGATCGCCATGCTCGATGCGCGCGAGTCGAAGATTGCGCAAGCGATGAAAGATGCTGACGACATGGCGAAGCGTTCTGCGGAGTCGGCGAAAGAACGTGAGGCGATGCTTGTTGATGCGCGACGCGAAGCGCAAGCGATGATTGAAGCAGCAATGCACGAAACGGATATTCGCAAGAACGAGATGATTGAATCGGCAAAGCGTGAGGTCGAGCGTGTGATTTCGAAAGGAAAGGAACAGTTGATTCAGGAACGAGAAGCAAGTCTGATGGCGCTCCGCAAAGACGTTGTTGATATTGCGGTTCGTGCTGCGGCCAAAATTGTGACCGAAGGAGTGACGGCGAAGAAATCGCAGTCACTCGCCGAAGAAGTTGTGCGCAAGATGACCTAATATGGCCAAGCTCACGCCAAAATTCATTGCCCAAACGCTCGTGAATCACGCGAGTGTTGTGTCGAAAGCGGAACTCCCGAAACTGATGAAAGAGTTCGTCGTCGACCTTAATGCTCGTGGTCTCATTCATCGGTGGCGAGATATTGAACGTGAGATTCACGGAGCATGGCGTCGAAAGTTCGGTGCTGCGAATGTCACGGTCGTCTCCACACATCCGATGACGCGATCACTCATGAATCAAGTGGAAGCGATCGCGCCGGGGGCAGAAGTGACGGAACGCATTGACGAACGGTTGATGGGCGGTGCGATCATCCGCGTTGACGATCGGCGCATCGATGGATCGGTAGCAGGAATGTTGCAGCGGTTGAAGCAGAATCTTGATCGCGCAGCGAACGGTTAAATCAGTTCAACGGTTAACCGAGGCGGTACTCCGCTGATTAACCACTTTAACCGCCGTAATTTGAAACTTCTATGACGACAAAAAAAACAGACATCATTGCAGCGCTGCGCGAGAGTATCGATGCCTTTAAAGTAGAGGCACACGAGGAACGTGTCGGAACCGTTATGTCCGTTGCCGACGGTGTTGCTCGTCTTTCGGGCCTGGGTAATGCCATGAGTCAGGAAATGATCGACTTTGGAAACGGCGTGTACGGTGTCGCGTTAAACCTTGAGGAGGAAACTGTTGGTGTTATTTTGCTTGGTGATGCCGCAAGCGTGAAAGCGGGTGACACCGCGAAGTCGACCGGACGCATTCTTTCTATTCCAGTCGGTGACGACACCGTTGGTCGCATCGTCGACCCGCTTGGAAATGTTTTGGACGGCAAAGCAGCCCTCTCGACGAAGAATCTCGCGCCGATGGAACGCATCGCGCCGGGCGTGATGACGCGTAAATCGGTGTCTGTTCCAATGCACACCGGGATTAAAGCGATCGATGCCTTGATTCCTGTTGGCCGCGGTCAGCGCGAGCTCATCATTGGTGATCGTCAAACCGGAAAAACCGCAATCGCGATTGATACGATTCTTAATCAGAAAGGTGAGAACGTGAAATGCATTTACGTTGCCATCGGGCAGAAAGAATCAAAGGTCGCACAAATTACGGCACGTCTCGAAAAAGCGGGGGCAATGGAGTACACCACGATCGTTCTCGCCGGTGCTTCGGATCCTGCAGCAATGCAATATCTTGCGCCATACGCTGGCGTCACCATCGCCGAATATTTCATGGGCAAGGGTGAAGATGTTTTAATTATTTACGATGACCTTTCCAAACACGCCTGGTCGTATCGTGAAATTTCACTTCTTCTCCGTCGTCCACCAGGACGCGAGGCATATCCTGGAGATGTGTTTTACCTCCACTCACGTCTCCTGGAGCGTTCGGCACGTTTGAACGAAGAACATGGCGGGGGATCGATCACTGCCTTGCCAATTATTGAAACCCAAGGTGGTGACGTGTCGGCCTATATTCCAACGAACGTCATTTCCATCACCGATGGTCAGATCTATTTGGAAACTGATCTGTTCTACCGCGGTCAGCGTCCAGCATTAAACGTCGGTCTCTCGGTTTCTCGTGTGGGAAGTGCCGCGCAGACCAAAGCGATGAAGAATGTGGCGAAGACGCTTAAAGTCGATCTTGCGCAGTTCCGCGAACTGGAAGCATTCGCACAGTTTGCGACCGACCTTGATGATGCCACGAAAAAACAAATCGAACGTGGTCGTCGCGCAATGGAACTGATGAAGCAAAAGCAGTATTCGCCGATGAACTTTGCCGAACAGGCTGTTGTCATTTTCGCACTGAACACCGGCATGCTCGACACCATTCCTGTCACATCGATCGCAAAGTTCGAGGAAGAAGTTCTTCGCTACATGCATGCCAGCGGATCAGCCGTTCTGAAATCAATTTTGGAATCGCGTGATGTGTCGGGTGATGTGAAGGCGCAGCTGGAGGCGGCGCTGAAGAGTTTCTTAAGTACGTTTGTGGTGTGAAGTGAGTAGTGAGGGCAAAGGGCAATGGACAAAGGTTATGACGCATCCGGATGCGACCACCTCTGCCCCCTGCCCTTTGCCCTC
>JBBUEW010000052.1:0-6922 GCA_038078095.1 Patescibacteria group bacterium
GCTGCTCGTGATCAAGATCCATTCTGTTACAGCTACGGCTACTGTCATGGAAACCTCGTCAAACTTCGTAAGGCTCGTATCATCTCCGTTGGTTGGGAACTTGCTGCAGAATCGAACGCGAACAGCGAAGCAAGCCCGATCACGCTTGGCGAAGTCGTCGATAGTTTCCACGTTTGTAACGATCAAGGGGGGCTTGATGACAACCATCCATGGTGTCATTTGATTGATCCGGATTGGGTGTTGAAGTATCCAGAAACACAATGCAAAGCGCAGGTCTACGGTCAGCAGCTGGTTGCATCGGTGACCGATGAACGTTTGCAAGAATGCGTGGACATGCCAAGTTGTATCGATGAAGACGGTGATGGAAATTGCACCGGCGGATATGGGTACTGTGTGCGCGAAGAAAATGTATGGCGCTTCCGTGGCGAAGAATGTCCGGATTACTACGGTTCGTGTAGTACATACCAAGATCCTGATGGCAACGAGGTGAATTTCCTCAGCAACACCACGAACGGCGACGGTTGTACGGCCGACTCCGCGGGGTGTTTGTGGTACTCCACGCAAAAAATTGATGACAGCGGATCGTTCGATTGGCCAGATTACAGTACGGAAACATTGTTGGTGGCTGCTGAGGCTGGCGACGATATTTATCGCAACCGAATGTACTTCACTGCCGAAGTAGAAGATTGTTCGGCAGACGATGCCGGTTGTCGGGAATTAGTGTCGCGTGAGAACGGGGCGACACTGAACATGATCAGTAACGCATCGTTCGAAGACGATGATGATGCCGACGGTATTCCGGATGGCTGGTTGATTAGTGGATCAGGAACAACGTATGCCGACGATGCATCAGTAATGTTGAGCGGAACGGATGCGGTGAACCCTGGCGCTTCCGGCATCGTCTATCAACCGGGCTTGGTGTTGTCACAGGGTGCAGAATACACACTTTCTTTCTACGCCAAGCAGAACGCATCCGCGGCTACGACCGGCGTTCTTCTTGCCTTAACCGCCAACGATGGATCGGACGTCGACTTCCGAGGATTTGACCTGTCGGGTGACTGCAACATTTACGCGTATACCGCGTACAATCTTCTGGAAGTTGTGGCGACGCCGGGCAGCGATTATGCGCGATATTCGTGTACGTTTACCGTTCCAACGCTCGCGAATACTGCTGCCGAAATCACGGCGATCGTTGACCTGATGGGCGGTGACCTGTGGTTTGATGACGTTCAGTTGGAACAAGAATCGGCAGCCAGTGATTTCCACGAAGAGTACAGCACGGCGTCGCTCGATTTAACATACGTCAAAGCGCCACCGCCATACCTTGGATGTACGGGTGGAGCGGAAGACCCGGTGGAATGCGCCAATTACGCAACAGTGTGTTCGGAAACGAACGTCGGCTGTTCACTCTACTCACCAACGAACGGTGATCCTGCAATTGCCGGTATTGCCGACGCCACCGATGCCTGTCCGTTGGTGTGTGTGGGATACGACACCTTTAAGCAAGAAGCGACACGATACGAACCGGATGGAAATTTCCCCGTCTACTTCATCCCAGAGAGCGCCGAAGAGTGTAGCGCACAATTTGTGGGATGTGACGAATTTACGGATATCTCGTCGGAAGAACCGTCGTATTTCACGTACCTTCGCGCATGCGTCACCTCGACCCAGGCCGACGCCAACACGGCAACATCGGACGCTGGAGCAACGTTCTATACGTGGGAGGGATCGGATACCGATGGCTACCAGTTGAAAACATGGACATTATTGGAGTCCGACATGGGCGCCTTGGCGTACACGTATGCCTCGGGCGTGGGAACCGATAGCGCGCCAGATCAAGCGCCATGTACGAGTTGGACATCGGGAGAGACGGGGATCACATGTAATGATGACTCTATCAGCAGTGGAGTTTTGGATTCGGATACTGCGAGTTGTGATGAGCACGACGACATTATCACGAATCCTGATTGCCGAGAGTTCTACGACGTTGATGGGTTAATCCACTACCGTGAATGGACGGATACCGTGACGGTTGATGATGCGTGTGTGACGTACCGCAAGACGGACATCGTGGGATCGGACGTCACAGAACAGGAAACGAACTGCGAAGAATCTGGTGGTTATTTTGATAGCACAACGGTGACGTGCCGATACTACGGTAACGCCGCGGAGAGTTTTGAATGTCCGGTGAAGGAAGCGGGATGCCGCGAATACACCGGAGGCCGCAGTCGTAACAGCCGACAAGCATTTGCGGAATACTTCGAGGAAGGTGACCTTACGAATTGGGAAGCGGCGAGCGCGAGTACCGTCACGTTGTCGAACGAATCGATTGCGACGGACGGTCACTCGTTGTCATCAAATAACGAGACGGTGTGGACGTACGTTGGGACGAACAGCACGGCCTGTGCCGTGGATGAAGGGTGTGAAACGACGGCGGGAAATCTTGGTGGTATTTGTACGCTTTCCAACGGTGAAACATCGTGTGGAACGTTGAGCGAAGACTTGTTTGCCGGTAAAACCTACACGGTATCGTTCTGGGCGAAAGGAACCGGAACACTCTCGGTTGGATTCGATACCGCAGTGAGTGGCACACCAGCCATCGATGCGGCATTTGCGAACGGCGCGAGCGCGATGACGCTCAACACTGATTGGAATGAGTACTCGTACGGTCCGCTCGACATGAATAGTACCGACTATCCGGACTTTGGCGACGGTGCATCAGCGCTCGTCTTTACACCAAGCTCCGGGGGTACATTCTACGTTGATAATGTCATCCTCCGCGAAGGTGAAGATAACATCACCATTCTTAAAGATTCGTGGGTCACACCAGCAGAGTGTGACGCAACTCCCGAAGGAACGTCGTCGCCGCAGTATTACCTGGGTTGCGCCGAATATAGCGATCAAAACGGCGACACGTCGTACTTACACAGCTTCAGTTCGTTGTGTGAAGAATCGCAAGTCGGTTGTTCCGCCTACTTTATGACGCAGGAATCGAACGACGTTGGCGCTGCTGTGTACGGTGCGCTCTGTTCAACCATCGACGGTGCGCAGGCAACATCCGCAACATCGTGTTATTACGCGCTTGATGGCGGAGGAACCGCGTACGACACGACGAGTCTTTTCCTGTGTACGATCGGTGTGGGCACCACAAGTTGTGAATTCAACATCGACTGGTACGTTCCAGCAGGCGATCTGGCGTCTCATCTTAGCTATGCCGCATCAACAGTTGTTTCACCAGCCGATAAAGATGTATTCCTCGTCGTGAATGACGATGTAGAATGTACGTCTGACGTTGCGGGTTGTATAGAAGTCGGATTGCCAGTGTTCTCGCAAGATCATACAGCCGTGGACAGCTGGACCACAACGTACCTGATGAACACGCCGGACGACTACGCGACAACGCTATGTTCCCAAGATGAACTGTTCTGTAATGCATGGCAAGACAGCAGTAATAACATGCATTATTTTAAGGATCCGCAGAACCAGACGTGTGAATATCGCACGGACGTCACGATCGATAACGTCACGTACAGCGGCTGGTTCAAAACCGGTACTGATGAGTTGTGTTACGACGATTACATCGTGGGCGGCGATGTTGCCGGCATTTGGCACAACGGTGATGCTGGATACGAGCGTTGGGTGGGGGAATGTTTAACGAAATACGATACATGTAGCGAGTTCCAAGATCTTGCCGACCTTGCGCCAGACGAACTCTACGGGAACGCCGATGGTAGCAGTTATTTCTATTTGAATAATGATTCGCTGGAAGAAAATTCTCTCCCGGATAGTCAAAAGTGTAATGGGGAAGTGAGCCAAAAAGACGGCTGTGGCTTGTTTAACGACAGTTCCAATCCTGCAAAGACGTACACCATGAGTGCGTCGTACGTGGCGAGCAAACATGCCGATGCGTTATTCGGCGGATCGGCAAACGATCTGGTGGAGCCAATCGATTGTGATGCCACGGCAGGATCGTCGATCACGACCCCGACAGGAGACATCGTCGACCTGTGTGCCAATCGTTGCTGGTACGATGCCGATAACTACTACGACATTAACGGAACTACCGAGAACTACGTGTATGACGGTTCATGCTACGACAACTCTGATTGTCGACCGCTCACGAGCGAATCGGGCGCTGCTGTTGATGGCTTCTGCGCCACCAGTTACTCCGGCCTTACCGCACCACGCCTTGAGAACGATGCGAATAGCATTCTGAAGGTGAATCGCGATCGTGAATGTAGCGAATGGTTGAGTTGTTCCGACGCGCAAACCACCTGGGATGAGCGCACCAACATGTACGTCACCATTTGTGGCGACATCGGACTTTGTACCGAATACTCCACCACGGGCAATGCTTCGTTCTGTTCGGCGTGGAAAGATGGGGAACCGGCAACCGTTCTCGACACCGAGGCGTACTCCGGACGCGACGTTTCCTGGTATGGCAGCGATTATTCCGGATTCGCGATTCCTGGATCATTACCAGTCGATCAACTCGAACAAGTGAACGTTGCACCGATTTCGGGAGCGTGCAATACGATAAATGCTGGGGATGGTCCGGCTGCTTTTCACGGCGAAGCGTGTGAGAACGACGGGGATTGTGGATTTAACCTTGATACAAACGGCGACGGTACCGTGAGTGAGGACGAAATTACTTATGACTACTGTCCTCAGGAAAGTGATAGCGATTATCGTTTGGCGTACATCGCCGGAACATGCAGTGGAGAGTACGGAGATGCCTGCTCTGTTGGATACTGTGAAAATACGGGGTCGGCGTGCGTGTCAACGGATGATTGCGGTGTTGATGGTGGGTCCTGTCTTGTAGGATCTTGTTACGATGTCTCAACAACGATCTGCGCTTCGAGTGCGGATTGTACAACCGGTGATGAGTGTTTAAGCGGTTTCTGTGCGACGCCGGGCGATGATGCGGTTATCGATGATTACGTGTCTACATCTCCGAATTCGTCATGTGATAGCGGGGAAACAATGTTCCCGTCAATCAACTTTATTAATGGAACATGTATCCGCGATTCTTGTGTGCTTACATCAACGGGCACGACGTTTGCGACGGATACGTCCGAAGGGAAGGTTTGTCGTGGATATCCTGAAATTAATAGCCCATTCCCGAACAGTATCGTCACCCAATGGCAGGATCCGACCGACGCCACTGAAGTAAGCTCTGAAGATTCTGGATTCACCGTCGCCGAGAATGGCGATGCAGCACCAGTCTCCTTTGTGCAGAACTTTGAACACGTTCAAACGTGTGCGCTCGGTGAAGATTGTGAATGTTCGTACAACAAGATTGAGTACAACGACGGAGCAGCATTCCGATACTTTGCGCAGGACACTGTTCTGGATGTGCGGGCGCAGGGTATTTGTTCTGGTGGAACGCAGGATGGTGGGTTCTGCACGGATTCGAGCGATTGTGTATCAATCGATGACGTTACTGTTGCCGATGGAACCTGCACTCTTCCCACAAAAATTGACGATGTTCTTGGCTTAGAAGGGTATTGTTTGGAGCGTGATAGTTCAACAAATATTCTTGGTGATCGCGACATCCGCGCCTGTTTAACGTGGTTGCCGGTTGATCAGCTCGCCGGTTCAACGGATAACTACGCAAAATATACGGAGGCAGGATATTTCGAAGAAACAAATTACTGTAGTTATCTGACGCAGTATGCAACGGTAGGAACGTCATGGGGATGTTTGGAGAGAGACGATACGGAAACCGTTACACAGTATGAATGCTTTAACGAGAACACGGCCTGCCCTCCTGGATTCTTTATGGTCGGTGGACCATGGAAGGGTGCATATTCAGCAAATGGAGACGTGAATGAGGACGCTGACGATGATAGTACTCACGCCGGATTGTGTAAGGACGGAGATAACGATTGTCCATTCATGTGTGTTCCAATGAACAGCGCTTCACCATCGATAGAAAACTGCCAAGAACATACAGAAAATACATACGACAGTACTCCTTCCAACAACAATAATCCTTCTGGTTACGTGATGGATCGTTATTGGATTGATAGTTCGGAAGAATACGAGCAAGCGTTTAATGAACTGAGCGAATGTGCGACGGACGGTGTTGAATATTACGAATATAGTGGGGCAACGACTGACGGAACGGATCTTGTGGAGACGTTTACATCGACAACGTGGGGATGGATGGCTAAATCAAATCGTGTAACCACGTGCAGTGGCGATGCTGCACAGTGTGGATGGTACGACTACAACGGTGCCGAGCATTTCAGTGCATACTTCGCCTGTAAGGAGTACACGCAAGTTGCCTCGGGTGATCCTACCGATGGATCTGCTCCGTGGACGGATGTTCTCTTGAATACGAGCAGAGCAGCAGAGAGCCTGATCTCGTTAGGACTTGTTTCTTCCAGTTACCCAATGTTTGGATATATCAATGCCACGAGTAATACGCCATTTGGCGCAACAGAATCGGAGGCTGATATGGAAAGCGGTGATGCTGCACCGTCGTACGTTGCGCAATGTGTGGAAGATAATGGAAATACGGTGACGTATCACGTTGCTGATGGAACTCCGAGCACAGGGTTTTCGTGTTCGGTTGGTGCAGAAAAGGGAGATATCAATGCAGCGCAGGCAGGCGCATATGCTTACTTTGATGGGTACGAATATTACCGGGATACTACTTCACAAGAGGAACGTCCGGTTGCATTTACCGAAATTGGCGCAAGTGGTGGGGGTATCACGGATATTCTCAACCGTGTCTTCGCGAAGGGCATGGGTGTTCTCACGTTTGAAGACGGTGTTATCGACGCCGATGGCAATCCAATCGCTATTGATGCTGATCATGACGGTGACGGCTCGATTAACGCTTCTCCAACCGCTCCCAGTTCTGCACTCTGGGACGCTCGCGCGCTCTATGGCGTCGGGCCATCGGTGTGGGCTG
>JBBUEW010000053.1:0-6535 GCA_038078095.1 Patescibacteria group bacterium
AACGCGCAATGCGTTCGTCCACGGATTGAAGCGAATTGGGTATCGACTCGCGATCGAAGCAGCAGTACATCGCAGTAAACACATCGTCGCTATTTCCGAATACACCAAGCGATCAATTCTTGATCACTTCCGCGTGAAAGGCGGAAAGATCTCCGTCGTGTACAACGGAGTTCGTGCACCGAATGGCGAGGAGAAGGTAACGCTTGCCGAGTGTGGAGTGCAAAAGCCGTACGTTCTCTACGTCGGGAATGCGTATCCGCACAAAAATCTGGAAGTTCTTTTACAAAGTTTTCGCAATCTGTGCGTCACCGACGAGCGAACTATGCTTGTGCTCGCCGGCAAACGCGACATGTTTGTGCAACAACTGGAGGAGTTTGCTCGGGAAATTGGTATTCCGGCGCAGCGTATTCGTTTTGTGAATTTACCGTCCGATGCGCAACTTGCTCGTCTCTACCGCGACGCATCGCTCGTCGTCACGCCGTCACGCATCGAGGGATTCGGTATCCCGCCGCTCGAAGCACTTTCGCTGGGCATTCTTGTGGCGGCGAGTCATGCAACGTCCCTCCCAGAAGTATTAGGCGACGCCGTGCGTTACTTCGATCCGGACGACGTTGATGCGCTTGCTCGATTAATGCGGGAAGCAATTGTGAGTCCAGGGGCATGGCGAGAACTGCGAGAGAAGGGAATTCGTCAGGCCGCGAAGTTCTCGTGGGCGACGACGGCAAAGCAGATGCACAATATTTATCGTACATACGCAGATCGACGGTTGTGAAGAATGACACAAAAAAAATGAATTCCTTTGACGACGCCGTTCCCGAGCGTTTTCTTGACGCTGTGCGTCCTGCGGGTGATCGTCGGGTACGTATCGACATCGGCTCAGCGACTCCTTCACCGTACATTGTCAAACTTGCTCGTGAAGAAGCGCGTCATGCTGCCGCTGCCGGTGACGTTGCACGCGAAATCGAGGCACTGGCAAAGAGTTTAATTATCGAAGGGGACGATGACATCGCGGTTTTTTCGGAACATGCCGAAGATAATGGTTTGCATTTGAGTGGAGCCGACGTTTTCGAACAGATGAGAGAGTTCGACACGATGTTGCCGGAAGCGCTGTTCATGAGCGTTCCAAAAACGTCAGCACGATCCATCGCTTTGCCGAAAAAATCTCTCGATGACGCGCTTGCGAGCATCCTCGAAGAGCCCATGCCGCTCGAGGCACTCATTCCTCTCGCGAACGAAGAGGTGGCAGGTGCGCAAGACTGGACGAGTCATCGTACGAACGGAAAGAGCACTTTTGATCAACTTCCCTCGGTCGAGCAAGAGTCGAGCTCGTCGTGGGCATCGGATGAATTTTCTCCTGTCGACAGCGGTTGGCGGCGTGTGTTCCGATTTGAATGGGGATTCCTTCGTCATTCGGCGGTTCGAGGACTAGCAGCGTTTGTAGTGTTGTCGTTCGTTGTTGTTTTGCCGCTCCACGCCATGCAAAGTTTTTCAGGAACTACGAATCAGGTCGGCCAGGTACAGGCCGTGGGAACAGCGGCACTGGATGACGTTGCTCGAGCGACCTCCGCCCTGACTGCGCGTGATTTTGGATCTGCACAAGAAGATTTTTCATCGGCTGCAGCGAAGTTTTCGCAGGCTGAAGATTCGTTGAACGATTTGCAAAGTGGGGTGGTGGCGATCGTGAACGTTATCCCTCAGACCGATCGCACGCTAAAGACTGTTCGAGGGTTAGTGACGGCTGGTCGTGAATTATCGCAAACCGCATCCATCATGAGCCAGGCGGGAGAGGGAATTGCTTCGCAGAAGGCGACTGATGTCGTGACGAAATTGAGCTTGCTTTCGGCCTACGTCGAAAATGCTTTGCCGCATGCCTTGGCTGCCCAAGGAGCGCTCGTTGATGTCGATCCCGCAGTCGTTCCGGCCGATTACATGGACAAAGTTGCTCAACTGCAAGCCCAAGGGCCAGCGATTGCGCAGTCGATGCAAGAGTTTTTACAATTCGTGGATACGCTCACCTTCCTTCTGGGCGGTGAGGAGAAGATGCGATACCTTACATTGTTCCAAAACAACACCGAACTTCGACCGACCGGGGGATTTGTAGGAAGTTTTGCGGAAATCGACATGGATAACGGTGCAATGACCAACCTTCGATTGCCGGGTGGTGGATCGTATGACGTGCAAGGACAGCTGCAGGAATTTGTGGAAAGTCCGAAGCCACTATCGCTCATCAATCCACGATGGGAGTTTCATGACGGCAATTGGTTTCCAGATTTTCCAACGTCAGCCAAAAAAATGCAGTGGTTTTACGAGCACGCAGGTGGCCCGACCACCGACGGGGTGATTGCCGTGAACGCATCTTTCGTCGAAAAACTTTTGGGCGTGGTGGGCGCGGTCGAGATGCCGGAGTATGGAAAAACGATCGATGCCGAGAACTTCCTGTTTGAAACGCAAAAGATCGTGGAGATCGACTACGATCGCGTCATCAACACACCAAAAGCGTTCCTTGGCGACCTTGCACCAAAGCTTCTTGAGAAAGTGAAGGAAGCGGATATTGGAACGTTGCTCAAAGTGCTGGCGCTCGTCGAACAGGGGCTCGAGGAGAAGGATATTCAAGTCTATTTCCGCAACGAAGATGCCCAGAAAGCTATGAAGGAGCTAGGGTTTGCGGGAGCGATCCAGCAAACGGCCGGAGACTATTTCATGATGGTTGATACGAACATCGGTGGAGGAAAAACAGATAGCGTCATCGACCAAGCCGTCGACATCGACGTCGATATTGCGGAGACGGGAACTATTACGAACTCGGTGACGATCACGAAGACGCACCGCGGTCTGGCGAGTGCCTTGTTCAATGGCCGAAACAACGTCGATTACCTTCGGGTGTACGTTCCCGAGGGTAGTGTTTTGCTCTCGGCAGACGGATTTGAGCCGCCGTCATCAAGCTTGTTCGAAAAGTCCGATTTCGATCTGCAGGTGGATGACGATTTGTCGCTCATCGTGAAAAATCAAACCAAAGACGCCATCAGTGGCATGGATATTTGGGACGAATTTGGGAAAACGGTGTTTGGTGGATGGGTTCAGACTGCGCCAGGGGAGACGCAGACGATTCACATTTCGTACCGCATCCCGCAAACTATGTTCCCAGCGGATGCTGATACGTCACTCCTTGCTCGCGCCCGTCGGGGGCTCGGGTTCGACAATCAAGATGCGTACTCGATGTTCGTTCAGAAGCAATCTGGCGTCAAAACGCGCACCACCACCGTCCACATCGATTACCCAAAGAACTGGAATACGCGTTGGACAAGTTTAGAGGGTGCCGATACCACCACCGCTCAATTCGATAACGCTCGCGACAACTTTGCAGGTTGGTTGTTGACGCGATAAGTATGCAGAAAAAGAACACAAAGCATCACGCGCATCGGTCATCATCGACGGAAATCGTTGGTGGGGAAGCGGTGGAATCGTCGGACATCGATGCTGGTCTTTCGGCGATTTATGGCAAAGAGCGGGATGACTTGAAGGTGGTCGCACGAGGTGACACGCGACTCACGCGTTTTTTACTGCGCGCCGTGATCGTATTGGCAGGAGTGTGTCTGCTCACCCTTTTGGGCTACGTTATTTATCAGCGGTTTTTTGTCGTCGACCGCGACGGCAAACCACTGACGATGCAATTTGTGGTGCCCCTCGATTTGCAAAGTGGTGCCGTTACCACGATCGAATTGGGCTACGCAAACTCAACCGGTTATCCGCTGACAGCGGTCGAAATCGACATCAATCTTCCGGCTGGATTTTTACTCACCACGGCGACTCCGGTGGCAACGAATATCGAAGACATGATGTGGAATCTGGGGACGATTCCCGCGCGCAGCGACGGCAAAATTATCATTAGTGGCATTTGGAGCGCCGATGTTCCAAGCACGACTGGCATTCAGGCGCTTGCTTCCTACAAACCCGCGAACTTTAATGCCCAGTTCAACGATATTGCCACAGCAACCGTCACCACCAACACGAGCACATTGGCCCTTACCGTCGACGAAGTTGCCACGGCGAACGCCGGGCAAGCGGTAACCTACGTCGTCCACACTAAAAACATGGGAATCGAAACGATCACGGCGTCAACCGTTGCCTTGACCCTCCCGAATGGTTTCTTCGTACAATCGAGCGACCCGACCATCATCGCTGGTGCTGCTCCGATATACACCCTTTCGGATCTCGTGCCCGGAGCAGAATCGATTATTACTGTTGTCGGCGCTTACGCCTCGGATGTTTCCGGAACACAAACGCTTCTCGCGACCGCTTCTGTCGGTAAGGATCGAAAATCGGTGCAAGCCACGGCGAGTACCTCAACGGACGTAAAGGGAAGTGCCTTGTCGTTACTCATGGTGGGAAACGGATCGGAAGGTGTCATCGCGGCAGATCCGGGATCGCTCTTGCGCGTTTCGTTACGTATCGAAAATACGGGCGACGTGCAGATTAGCGATGCCACCGCACTCCTCGATTTTACGGCCGAGGATAATTTACCTATCGAGTGGTCAACAGCCGTGCTCGACGGCGGGAAAGTGACCGCCCACGGCATTACCTTTGATGCAAAACGGATTGGATCCCTCGCGCCAGGATCACACGTCACCCTCAACCTGGCGTTTCCGTTGAAGACCGATCTTTCCGCGGTCAGTAGCGCATTTATGGTGGCGTTCACCGCTACCCAAGCAGGAATTACGATCCAAGCTCCGCCGCTGTCTGTTTCTTTGAACTCCGATGTCGGTCTCTCGAGTGCCCTTCGGTATTACAACGAAGATGGATCGCCGCTCGGAAGCGGTCCGTTGCCCCCGGTTGTTGGCAGCGCCACGCACTATCGAGCGATTTGGAGCCTATCGAGCGGATTGCACGGTTTGAAAGACGTCAGTGTTTCTGCGACGCTCCCCGAAGGAGTCACCTGGGACGATTTTGCGACCGCAGACGGCGGAACGATTACCTATGACGCAACGAGTCGCGTTATTCGGTGGACAATGACAAGTCTTCCCGCCGACGCTGCCGAGATCTCCGCCCGTCTCAGCCTCTCGATTACCCCAACGGAAAAAGACGTCGGTACCGCCAAAACCATCCTGGGAAAAACCGTCCTCAGTGCGAAAGATGAAGAAACAAACGCTGTCATCGAGCGCTCCGCCGACGCCGTCACGACGGAATGCGAAGGCGACGTGAACGCGCAGGGGAAGGGGATCGTGAAAGCGAAATAACATCCGATGTATGCCCGATCCCTCAAGAATGAGCGCAGATTCTCGACGATTGCTTGGTCTTGATCGGAGCTGGAAGCCATTGGAAGGTGAACGAAGGGTGCTTTTGCGTAGTGAGGCGAGAAAACGAGCCTATGATCGTATCGATACGAATACGATTCCGCAGAAACCAAATATCGAAAAGAAGCAGGGGATTGTTGCGGAAGTTTTGGAGAAGAGTCTCATTCCCGACGTAGTGCTCAAGGAATCTTTGACGGTGTATATCAGTTCAGCATCTGACGTGGCGTATCCGCTTGCTCTTGGCGCACGAAAGATCGTGATGGTTGATCCCTGTTTTACTGAAAGAGCGTGGCGTGATCAATTAGCGAATGCCTTGCGAGCAATCGTGAACGATCAAGAGGTTACCGAGGACGATTATGGGTTTTCTTTTGATTTCGACTTCGGCCAAGGCGAAGAGCCGGCTCGTGTGGATATGGTTGCTCAATCGTACAATTCATTCGCGAGCAACGACGGACAAGAATCACATTTTTCCTTGCCTGATCAGACGGGAACGGTCATCTTTTTCGCCTCGCACGGTGGAAAATATCGTGCGTTGGTTACTGATGGTATGAGAGAACGAATTGTTGACGGTGGAGCGATCCTTCAGAATGCGGATATCCATGTACGGGATACCGCAACCGGGGAATGGGAACGTATACCACTGGGGAAGTAGCCGTAGAATTGAGTTCAATGTAATTCAAAACTAAGTTTTAAAACTTCGTTTTGTGGGAAAGGCCCTCGTGGCGCTCATCGATGAGTTTCGTGATGCCAGTGCCATGGCTCGTACATCATGTCGAGGTTGTTGTCTTTGGGGTACGATTCGTAGAAACCGAATTGTCGCGCATTTTTCTGCAGCCATTGGTACTCCTTAGTCTGGTCGAAATCGACACTCGCTCCTCCTTGTTGCGGCGTAAAGTCGATCGCTTGTTTTTTTGGACAGACGTGTTCGCTCCAGGCTGGGAAACAGACGCGTTGGATTGTTTTCTGGAAATCAAAGTCGTAAATACCCTGAAGAATATCGAAAAATATAAACACCTGCCGTGCTGGTGAACGGTACCCGTAGAGGACGAGAACTTCTTTACCGAGCTCGTTTTTCATCGCTCGATTGAGCTGACCGTATGCCTCAAAGGTATTCCTCGGAAGATACTGCGTTGGAATAGTGTACGTTTCTTTCTCATCGACGATTTTCTGGTTTTTGAGGGAAACGAGGTCAGCCGGTGGTTCTTCGATGCCCAAAAACGGAGGTTTGTATCCTGCCTGTGCTG
>JBBUEW010000054.1:0-4667 GCA_038078095.1 Patescibacteria group bacterium
AAGACACTGACGTTTTCGGTAACGGGAAAGGTTTACAACAACAACACCGTGCTCAAGGATAACGAAACAGGATCGTTGTGGGTGCAAGGATTGGGAACGGCGGTGCAAGGGGAGATGATTTCCAAAACGCTCACGGTTATTCCTTCAACATTCATGAGCTGGAAAGATTGGAAAGATGCATACCCATCAGGATCGGTTCTTTCCACCGACACCGGGTTCACTCGTGACTACACTCGTCACCCATACGGCGGATACGACACATCGATGGGTGTCTACTTCCCGAACAATCACCAAGATCCAAACTTTGGTAGTAAGTGGATCGTGTATGGGGTTTCGGAGAACGGAGAAGGAATTGGTTTTTCGGAAACGGTGTTGAAGGGATACGGGTTGGTGACGGAAGAGCTCAACAGTATGCAGGTCATTGCTGTGTATGACTTCGATCTTGGGATTATCCGTGTTTTTTCGGCGCTGACCGAGGGTGATCTCGTTACCAACTTCTCGTACGACTTTGCTAAAAGGCGTTTAACGGATGATCGAACCGGCAGTGTGTGGAACGAAGAAGGACTCGCGATCAGCGGACCATTGAAGGGCGAGCAACTCAACGAATTGCAAACGACGCGAGGGTACTGGTTCTGTTTGGCATCGCTTCACCCAACGTGGAGAGCGAATATCAGCGTGACGCCGGTCACCGAGGGTGAGGCGCTTCAGGTAGAATAGAAGACATGCTCTACATCGTCGCCACCCCATTGGGAAATCTTGGAGATATCACCGATCGGGCGCGATCGATTCTTGGAAGTGTGGAAACGGTGTTGTGTGAAGATACGCGAGTTTCGTCTAAGCTCATGGCAGCACTCAAGATTCGTCCGACGTTACGAGTATTCCACGAGCATACGGATGCCTTGAGTAGAAAGAAAATCGTTGATGAACTTGCATCGGGTGCCTCGATGGCGCTGATTACCGATGCGGGAACGCCGGGCATCTCCGATCCCGGAGGCTTCCTCGTCGCCGATGCAGTTGCTGCTGGCGTACCCGTTGTTCCGATTCCTGGTGCATCCGCCATTATCGCAGCGCTTTCGATCGCTGGCATCCCCCTCGACCGATTTACGTTCATGGGTTTTCCGCCGAACAAAAAGGGACGCAAAAAGTTTTTTCGAGAAATGTCGGAAGTCGACCACGCCGTCGTCATTTACGAATCAACGCATCGCATCGTCAAAACCCTCGAGCAGATGGCACCGCTCAATCGTCAATTGATTGTTTACAGAGAGATGACGAAGTTACACGAGACGATTTATCGAGGGACTGCGGAAAAGATTCTCACCGATCTTGCGGTAACGAGTACCAGAGGGGAATTCGTGATTGTTGTTTCTCCTGTTTAATTTTCCAAACATATGGCTATCCGATACATGACCACGGCGATTCCATACGTGAATGCCAAACCACACATTGGACATGCCTTGGAATACATCCAGGCCGATGTTATCGCCCGTACGTGGCGCCAAGACGGAGATATAGCTCGTTGGCAGTGGGGAACTGACGATAACAGTTTAAAGAACGTCCGTGCAGCACAAACTGCTGGTGAGGAGACTGAGGTATTCGTAGCACGTCATGCTGAGGAGTTTAAGAAACTGAAAGATGTTTTGAATCTTTCCTTTGACGACTTCATGCGCACGCGCGACGACCGTCATATTCGTGGAGCCCAGAAAGTGTGGAGCATGTTCAAATCGGAGGACGTTTATAAAAAGGCGTATTCGGGTTTGTACTGTGTGGGGTGTGAAACGTTTTATACGAGCGATGAAGCTCCGGAAGGGTTGTGTCAGATTCACAAGAAACCGCTCGAGGAAGTTTCTGAAGAAAATTACTTTTTCCGTTTGAGCGCGTATCAAGAACAACTTGAGACGCTCATTACAAACGATACGATTCGTATCACGCCCGAAACACGTAAAAACGAAATGCTGGGATTCATTCGTCAGGGATTGCAGGATTTTAGCATTTCTCGCAGTGTCGCTCGTGCAGAACACTGGGGTGTGCCAGTTCCCGCTGATGCATCACAAGTAATGTATGTGTGGGTTGACGCACTAAGTCAGTACATTACTGCGCTTGGTTTTGCAGACGACGGAACAGACTACAAAACATACTGGGAAAACGCTGACGAACGTCTCCACGTGATTGGCAAAGACATCGTTCGTTTTCACGCAATTTATTGGCCCGCATTCCTGTTGTCGGCAGGCCTTCCGCTCCCCACTGATTTGTTTGTTCATGGCTTCTTTACAGTGAATGGAGAAAAGATGAGCAAGTCACTGGGCAACGTTCTCGATCCGATTGATCTTGTGAACGACTTTGGCGTCGACGCTACCCGCTATGCTTTCTTGAAGCTGCTTCCTTTTGGATCGGACGGTGATATTAGTGTCGCGAAGATGGAAGAGTGTTACGCCGAGCTCGCAAA
Source organism: Patescibacteria group bacterium (assembly GCA_038078095.1). GTDB lineage: Bacteria > Patescibacteriota > Patescibacteriia > UBA9934 > UBA9934 > CAIKHN01. The sequence continues at coordinate 2,444 of JBBUEW010000054.1, forward strand.
TGGCGTTGGAAACCTGGTGAGTCGCGTTGCAGCGATGGTGAACAAGAATTTTCCGGAGGGAATCGAGAGAGTAATGTTTGGTCCAACGAATGCAGTCGTTGTGCAAGGTGAGTCATCGATTGACCTCTCAGACACCCTGCACGAGGCGAAGGAAACGCTCCGTGCATTCGACTTCCGTTTGTATATCGAACGCGTTTCTTTCGTGATCAACGAGGCGAATATCAAAATCGACAAAGAAGCGCCGTTCAAACTCGTTAAAGTTGATCGCGATGCTGCAAAGAAGTCCCTGTCCGAGCTTGCAGCAATGATCCGGTGGATTGGTGAAGCGTTGGCACCGATTATGCCAGCAACCGCCCAAGAGATTGCACGGCGATATGCCGGAGATGTTATTGTGGTGGGGGATGGTCTGTTCCCTCGTCGCGATCAATAGTCTATGAATATTACTGATATCGTCCTCCTCCTTTTTACCGCCGTCATGCTATTTGCGGGGTGGAAGAGCGGATTCGTACGATCGTTAGGAAGTTTGTTCGCCCTTGCGGCAAGCGTTGTCGCGGCCTTCTACGCCATGAACTGGATTCGTGACAGTTTTGGTTATTCGTTTACGGCGAATCCGTGGTTCACGATCATCACGTTTGTGTCGCTCGTCATCGTTGCGCATTGGTTGGCGATGTACAACGTGGAAGCGCTCGATCTCGCCCGCAAAGTGATCTCGATCATCCCATTCGTTAATTTCGTGAATTCGATTCTTGGCGCAGTACTTGGCGTTCTGCAGTCAGCAGTCGTCATCCTCTGCATTGCTTACATTGCCGTTACACTTCTGCCGTCAGGAAATTTCCGTAACAATATTTTGTCGTCAACGATTGTGGGACGAGCAGTTGATATGGAAACGAACGCGGGTATCCTCTAGACAGAAGAGAACCACCCTGAGGCGCACGCCGAAGGGCCTCCTAATGACTACTGGAGGCCTCCCGTCGTCATTTGGAGGTCCCTCGCTTTCGCTCGGGATGGTTACTAAAGTGATTGCTAGATGCCAAAGAAACTATGTACCTCATCGATTCTCACGCTCATCTTCACTTCCCTGCGTTTAGTGCGGACATCGACGAGGTGGTGAAACGAGCACAAGAAAGTGATATCGGACTCGTGACGGTGGGAACGAAGTTTTCACTGAGCGAAAGTGGTGTGGCATTTGCGGAATGTTACGAAAATGTTTGGGCAACGATTGGGTTGCACCCCGGGCACGTTCACGATCACAATTTTGTTGACGAGAACGAGGAGTCGAACAATGTTCCGACACCGGAAAAAACGTTTGATGAGGAACGGTACGCGTCCCTCGTAACGCACCCCAAAGTGGTTGCCATCGGCGAGTTCGGTCTCGATTATTCGCGGGTTCCAGAAGGAATGAATCTTGAGGTGTTTAAAAACGATCAGCAGGAAGTTGCTCGTCAACAACTTCGATTTGCCACGAAGTATCAGAAACCTGTCGTCATCCACTGCCGCGATGCGCACGGTGATATGCAGACGCTGATTGCCGAGGAGATTGCTCGGGGCGGAATTGCGCGACGAGGAGTGATCCATTGTTTTACCGGAACGGCCGAGGATGCGGCGAAGTACGCCGAGCTCGGATTTTTGGTCTCCATCACCGGCATCGTCACTTTCGGCAAATCCGTTGCCGCAGCCGTCAAGGAAATCCCTCTCGACCAAATGATGGTGGAAACCGATTGCCCCTACCTTTCCCCAATCCCACTCCGCGGAAAACGGAACGAACCAGCCAATGTCCGTCTTGTTGCCCAAGCTATTGCTGATCTCCACGGCATTTCCCTCGACCGCGTCGCCGAGGTGACGACACAGAACGCAGTCCGCCTTTTTGGGCTGAATGGTTGACTTTTTTGATACTTCAGGATATTTTTTGATGTCGGTCCGTCCTGGACCACCCAAGATCAGCCTCGATGGCTTTTCCTCTGGTATCTCAAGTGTCCAGTTCCAACCCCGTCAAGGATACCGCCATGGCGAATCCCGCCGACCCCAACAAGATCGAGCTCTCCACCCGTGCAACCGAGCTCCGGCAGGGGAACGTCCTGTTTCTCTCCTTCCACATGACGGCGACCACCCTCGCCGAGCTCGCCCACCCGAACCGCTTCAGCCTCGACCACGACCGCGGCGTCCAGCGCGATCTGGACGAGGCGCAGGTCCAGGACTTCATGGACGCCATGGAGGCGGGCCAGCC
>JBBUEW010000055.1:0-5680 GCA_038078095.1 Patescibacteria group bacterium
CAAAGTCGACATTCCGCTGCGGCAATACCTCAAATCCACTATCAGTCTTCACGTATTCCATGAAGACGTTATTGCCGATTTCAATAAATCGACCGCAGTCACAGTTCACGTGACAAGGTTCATCCTTCCACGCCGACACCTCATGCAATCCTCGTTCAATACCAAAATCCCAAAACATTTCCGTGTCCGGTCCACCTGGCTCGCCAATAGGCATGTTCGCCGGCACGCCCGCACGACTCCACCAGTTCTTCTTCTCGGGATACGAAAAAATTCGTCCGTTCTGCATCCCTCCAGTCTCGGCGTCGTCGATCACCACCGCATCGATGCCATCCTTTGTAAAACATGCAGTCCAAAGCGACACCGCTTCTTCGTCTCGCCCCACCCCAACCTCTTTACTCCCCCGAAAAACCGTCACGTACAAATGCTTTGGATCGAGTTCTAACTCTTTCGTCAAAAATTCGTACATCCACGGAATCTGTTCTTGTTTGAAATAGTCGCCAAGCGACCAATTCCCCAACATTTCAAAAAACGTTGTATGACGATTGTCACCAACCTCTTCAATATCCCCCGAACGAAAACATTTCTGACTGTCCGCGATACGTGTTCCTGCGGCGTGTTTTTCCCCAAGCAAATACGAAATCATCGGCTGCATGCCGGAACCCGTAAACAAGGTCGTTGGATCGTTTTCAGGAACAAGCGATGACGACGGAATGATGGTGTGACCACGTTTGGCAAAAAAATCCAGGTACTTCTGACGAATGTCGTTGGTAGAAAGCATAGAAAACAGTGTGTCGATTGTAACGAACCAACACCAAACAGACAAGGAGATACTATTTCTTTTTCTTCTCCGCACGCTTCTGTCCTTTTGGCCCCGGCCCTCCCATTAACTCGTCAACTGAGATCTCTCCACTGATCTCTTCCGGAGCGACACCTCGTTCCAACGAAGAATCGTCCTCTTCGTCTCCATCAAGGTTATGCTGTTCCTCCTCGATTTCACGGTAACGTTCCTCGTCACGATTCGCTCGAGGATATTCGGGATCCGGCATTCCTGGCTTCCTGATTGGCATATAAAAAGAGCATAATTCAATAACGCGTTTCAGTAAAAGCGCGAAACCGGCCCAAGCGCGTCGCTCAGGGCCGGTTCGTGAAGATCGAAGGATCGGTGGTCAGGAAAAAGTGCACTGGCCGCCGAAGGGGGTAAGCGAACACGATCGCGATGAGGGTCAGGATGACGTACCGGGCCCACACGCGCAGGATCATGCCCGTCACCCATTCCAGTGCCCAGCAGAACGGGGTGAAGACGAGGTCGGCAAGGAAGAGGCTACTCACGAGCATCAGAATCCTTGGCCACCAGCGCCCACCCTCGGAACTGACCGCCATGCGATAGGCGATCACCGCCGTGAAGAAAAAACACGCGAGCGATTTCAGGAAGGCCATGGCCTGTTCAGACGTCACCGTAACCCCCGATTGTTTCGGCTTTCAATTCAGCCGGCGCGGAGCACCACCATGCGTTGGTGATGCCGCGGAGCCGGACGGAGGAAGGAATTCCTCTAGTCGTACCGTAGTGCTTCGATCGGATCGAGCTTGGCAGCGCGACGGGCGGGATAGATGCCGAAGACCAAACCGACGATTGAGGAGACAGCAAATGCCCAGAAAACGGCGGAGATAGGAATGACGAGTGGCCAACCGTCGACCACGTATTGAATACCTAAGGCGCCGAGGTAGGCAATCGTGATGCCGATAACGACACCGAGAACTCCCCCGCCGAGCGTGAGCATCACGGCCTCGACTAAAAACTGTTGCAGAATATCTTTTTCCGTTGCCCCGATTGCTTTGCGAAGGCCGATCTCACGCGTTCGCTCGGTCACGGAAACTAACATGATATTCATGATGCCGATACCACCAACGACGAGCGAGATTGCTGCGATGGCAGCAAGGAGCAACGTGAGGGCAAAGCCAACTGCGCCGATGGTGTTCGCCGCATCTTGCTGACTGGAAACCATAAAGTCATCTTTGATGAGCTCGCCATTCGGATTATCGATGTTGTGCGTGTCGCGAAGAATATATCGCGCTTCATCTTTGGCGGAATCAAGATCACCCGTTGCGCGCATCGCGAGAAAGTTTACGTAATCAGCGCCAACAATTTCGCGTTGCATGGTGGTGACGGGCATGTACACGCGTGCGTCGAGGTTTGAGAAAAACTTACTCCCCTGTTGCTCCATCACCCCAACGATGCGGAAGCTCGTCCCCTTCACTTTAATCTTTTCACCAACTGGATCTTGGTCGCCAAATAAATCGCGCGTCACATCAGATCCAAGGACCGCAACATTCGCGTAGCCATCGACGTCGGCACGATCAATAAAACGACCGAGCGCGACATCCGCCGGAAAAACGTCGAGTTGATATTCGTCGACACCAGCCAGATCCGTAAAAATACTTTCTTCACCACTTTGCACTGCTCCTGTCGAAATGAGTGTTGCAGAGACAAACGAAAATGGTCCGCGTTGACGGAGCGCCTCGACGTCATCGAGCGTGAGTGTCTGTGCGGTGAAAGGACTTGGAGGACCAGACGATTGATCGCCCGATCCTGACTCGATAAAAATTTGATCAGAGCCGAGGGATGCAACCTGATTTAAAACGTATCCTTGCGCGCCTTGCCCGATCGATAACATGACGATAACCGCACCAATACCAATCACGATGCCGAGCACCGTCAACAATGATCGCGTGGTGTTGCGACGAATGGAGTCGAACGAAGCGGTGAGAAGATCATTGATGCGCATATTAGGCGATACAGCCATCTTTCATCCGAATAATGCGCGAGGCGTACGCCGCTGCATCCACTTCGTGCGTCACCATGACGATGGTGCGTCCTGCCTTGTTGAGATCGCGGAGAATTCCCAGCACCTGTTCGCTCGATTTCGAATCGAGGTTGCCCGTTGGTTCGTCGGCGAAGATCACTGCAGGATCAGTGATGAGCGATCGTGCAATAGCCACACGTTGCTTCTGTCCGCCCGAAAGTTGATTCGGTACGAAGTCGACGCGATCAGCGAGCCCGACTGCGTCGAGGGCTTTTGCGGCACGCTCCTTTCGTTCCTTGAGATCGATGCCAAGGTAAACGAGAGGAAGCATGACGTTTTCGAGCACCGTCAAACGCGGTAATAAGTGGAACGCCTGAAAAACAAATCCCACTTCACCGCGGCGCATCAGCGCCAGTTCATCCGAACTCAGCCGACTCACGTCGCGATCTTGAAACATGTACGTGCCGTCTGTGGCTTGGTCCAAAAATCCCATGATGTGCATCATCGTCGACTTTCCCGATCCTGATGGACCCATCAAAGCAACGAATTCTCCTTTTTCAATATCCAAGTCAACACCACGAAGCACCGACGTTTCGACGTCGCCATTCTGATACGTCTTCGTGATGTTGCGCATGGAAATCACCGGCATAACCCTATTCTGTTTTGACCGAGATGATCACGGTCTCGCCTTCTGTTATCCCTTCCACCATCTCGATCATTCCCCCGTCGGCACGAAGGCCAGTCCGCACGGTTCGCTCTGCAAACTCGTGATCATTCTTTGGTACACGAACATACGATACGCCATCTTTTTCAAGGACCGTGCGTGAAGGAACAAAGAGTGCATTCTCGCGATGGCCCGTCAGGATGACCACGTCGGCGGACATTCCTGGCTTCACCAATGAGAGATCTTGATTGGCATTGAGCAAGACTTTGGTTTCGTAAAACACCACACCTTCGATCACCTTCTGCGCAGGATCGATGGAATACACCGACCCAGTAAACACGGTTCGATCACCAAAGGCATCGAACGTAATCGTCGCTTCTTGTCCTAACGCAATTTTCGCCACGTCCGATTCTGGAACATCGAGAATGATTTCGTACGCGGTGCTGTCGGCAATCAGTGTGATCATGTCTTCGCCCATACTCACCTGTTCGCCAATGTCGAAGGCAACATTTGCCACGACGCCATCGATTGGCGCAACGATGCGCGCTTGGCGGTAACGAGCCATCGCGCCGTCATATTCTGCTTGCGCGCGAGCAACCGACGCTTCCAATCCTGCGACATCCACACTGCGTGGCTTGGCAAGAACTTGCGCGAGTTTCGCTTGTGCCTGCACAAGGCTCGCCTCTTGTACTAACCGCGCCGCATTGGTTCGGGCAACTGCCGAGGAACGACTTGCGTCTCCCGCATCCTGCTTTGCCTTGGCGAGTGCCAACGCATTCGTCGCATCATCGTATCGATTGTCCGCTTCACGGATGACGGTGTCGTAGGTCTGTTTTGCGGAGACGAGCGCAGCGAAATCTCCGGCAACTGTTGCGCGCTGGGTGGCGATCGAGCTCTTCAACCCCACAAGATCTTCGTTGGTAAATGTCCCACTCTGACTGACACTATTATCCAAAACACGGCTGGTGTAGAGCAGCGTTTCCAAGACCTGATCGAAAGCGAGATCGAGGAGACCATACGTCGTGAGAACATCCGCGGACGAACTCGATGTACTCAGGATCAACACCGCGTCTTCTGCACGATCGCGAGAATCTGCAGCCTCGATGTACGCATCGCGCGCATCTGAAATCGTTGTCGAATCAATCACGCCAACATAATCTTCGTACTCATCGTTAAGCAACGTGCTCTCGACACCAAGAACTTGATCGGCTTTTTCCAAACCGGTTCGAATAGAAATCAACCCAGTCGTGAGCGCGCTTGTTAAATCTTCAGCCGCTTGCTCGGTCGTCTCTTCGTTGTGCGCCGCGACCTGATCGTAATCAGATTGCGATTGCGCAACCGTTGCAGCATCTGCCGTATTCCCGACCGATTCCTCCAAGAGTGCATTTGCATAATCGATTGCTGCAGCATTCACCTGTGCTTCGGCAACCGCGACACCTGCGCGTTGAGCCGCTTCTTCTTCGTCAGAGATCCCCGCATTTTTGATATCGAGTTCAGCCTGTGCTTGCGCAACACCTTCGCGAGCTTGAACGAGTGCTGATGCGAGTTCGACGGCGTTCAGCTCGGTAAGAACCTGACCCGCTTTCACGTGATCGCCAACGTCAACCGTCAGATCGAACACCGTTCCCGTTGTTCCAAAGGCAAGGGTGAGTTCCTTTGCGCTCTGTACTTCACCCGTCACATCGATGGTTTGCTCAAACGATCCGCGTTTGACGGTATCCGTTACAAAAGTGATGGCTGCTGGCGACGAAAAAGCACTCCAGACTGCAGATACACCGAGGATCAGGAAGACGCCAAGGGCAATGATGAAGTTTCGAGACATGCGCATACAGGTTGTGGGCGATCCAACACAAAACTAAGCCCGCAACGTCCCATAAAAAGCCGGTTTCGTCAATCATTTACTGCTCGTCCCACGTCACCTGACCATTTCCCGTACTGTCGATGAACGGGCCACCGTAACGGGAAGAAACACCGAGGAGCGACTCGATGACCGCCTTCGTATCCGCAAGGGTCTCCCGAACTTGATAGCGCACGATCCCTACATACGTTTGCCGATCGGCGGCCACGCCTTGCACGTCGATCCCGAATCGATCACCGAGGAACAGGGCGCGAGGAAGATGATATTCCTGGGTGACGACGATGGCGGACGTGATACCGAAAATATGCGCCGCCCGATACATGCTGTCGTATGTATCGAACCCTGCGTGATCAAGGA
>JBBUEW010000056.1:0-852 GCA_038078095.1 Patescibacteria group bacterium
AACCCGCGACCTGAGGATTAACAGTCCTTCGCTCTGCCGCTGAGCTACCCCGGAAGAATAGTCTTCCCCATTTGGTCTATTTTCGAATCATTCGTCGCACATTCGCTCACCGTACCGTGAAGTACGCCTCGCGAAATGTGCTTCCTCATTCATCGAAACTAGCCTCAAATGGGAAAGCCCATTACGTATCTCGGCGCGAAGAGAATATCACGATGAACCGATACCGGCAAGCAAGGTTTGCCCACAAAACGGTCAACGGCCCGGGGGTTGTCCAGGCCGCTGCGTTGACGTTGTGACGTGGGATGGGCGCCGTTCGCACCTAGGGCCACCAGGCTTCGACGATGGAGATGACGCCGTCTCGCAGCTCGTACTCCACCCGCACCTTGGCCCGATTCGGCCAGCGTTGGTATGCGTCGTCATTGCAGCGCATCCACACTTCTACTCCGCTCACCACGATAAGGAGATGTGGAGCGGATGGTACCAACTGCCGCTGCAACACGGGCATCGGTGGGGGCATAAAGAAGAGGAAGTCCATGCCCGGGATGATGAAGGCCGGGAAAGGAAGTGGCATGTAGACATTCACCCACGCCTCCGCCGAATACGCCCGGTGCACCACCACCCCGCTCGAACGGTAGCGCACGATCACCGGCGTCCACGCCGCGGGCTTCAACAGCCAGAGGATGAACCAGACGACCGCTCCCACGAGCACAGAGAGAACGAAGATCGCGACGACCGAGCTTCCGAAGAGAGCGGTCAGAAACAGGATGATTTCGCGCATGCACATTCCAGGTGACGAGCATTTTATAACATCTGCTCCGAACAAAATCAATGTCGAAAACAGAAGACGGCCCG
>JBBUEW010000056.1:862-3940 GCA_038078095.1 Patescibacteria group bacterium
CGGGGGTGCCGGGTCGTCTCGTCGTCGTCATCGCCGCGGCGATCTACGGGTTGCTCTCCATGTAGTAGCTGCTGATCATTGTCCACACCCGACAGCTTCCGGCCGATGGGAGGTGCTGCTGGAAGAAGCTCCGCATCGCCTCGAAAAAGGCTCGATGACTTTCGCTCCGACCGGAGAAGTGCTCGACCTGCACCGCCGCACCGCTGTCACGGTACGTGGGCGTCCCGAGCTCGATCTCTACGACCGGTCCGTCGCGATCGTAGCGCAGGCGCGTGGTCGCTGTCCCAAAGGAGTAGGCGAAGCTGCCGGACTGGTTGAACGCGATCAGCGCGGCATTTACCGCGGGTCGCATCAGTGCCAGCAGTGCCTGTTCGGCCGCGGCCTGTTCGGCCTGCGCCCGCTGGAACGCGGTGTGCTTTCTTGCTACTCCTTCGTATGCCGTTCCGATTGTGATTGCTTTAGCCATGGTGAAATCTCCCGCCGAAATGCTACGCCGAGCTTTAGAAATCCGCAACACAAAGACGAGGCCGAAGCCCCGTCTTTATTTCCTTCCTCCCTCCTACTCCCTTCTCTAGAAATTGTCATCAATCGAATCGACCGAGTTGTACGCTTTCGTCTTACTGTAGTCAGATGATGTGTAGATTTTTCGTCCGATCGTGTAATCGCCGTACAGCGATTGTGGAACGAGCACGATGTAGTTCGTCCAATGCGATCCGTACACTGCCTTCGCAGCTGCTTCCGTCGCAAATGGTCGGAGCACTCCCCCTTCGTCAACCGCATACACGGTCGACGAATTCGAGAATTTCACGAGCACTGTGCCTGGATGGTAGGTGACGTTTTCACCAACGGGCATCGATGACAGGTAGCTCTTACTGATCGTTTGCACGGTCGAGTACGAGTTGAACCACGTTTTGTACACGCTCTCACTTGGAAAAAGATGACGTCGGCCATCTTCACCATAGTAGTAGATCGCGTTGCAATTGTCGGTGGATGGGAAAGTGGTGCAGTTGATCTTCACCAATGTTCCTTTGGCAACGGAAAGCGTGGTTGGAATGTTGCAGTAGTCGTAACACACCACACGCGAGCCGGTTACGGTGACAGTACGCGAAGCACCAGCGTTGTAGTTTCCGTCACCGTCAGCACAACGTGCGTACACGCTGTAACTTCCTGCCGAGGTGAAGGTGTGATTACGGCTGAATGTTCCGCCGTTGTTGCTCATGCCACCTTGGTTGTTGCTGTTGACGTAGAGCCAGCATCCCGTCACGGCTGCTTCACCACTTGGGCGAACCGAGAAGGAAACCGCATGAAGAGTCGTCGCCGTGGATGGAGAAACCGCTGGGATACTTGGTCCCTTGGTGTCGATCTCGAACGTGATGTATTCAGAAACACTCACGCCGTTGCCGTTGTCATGCGAACGGATAAAGAAGGTGTGCCAACCATTGGACAGTGGCCATGCGGTAAAACTTGTGGTGTTCCCGATGCCGGTCCATGAACCGTTATCGATCAACACGTCGTACCACGTGGCACCGGCGCCTTGGGTCCAGGTAAACGTTGGTGTGGTGTCGTTCGTGTACTTTCCACCAACGATCGACAAATTGGTTGGCACGCCTGGTGCAGCAAATGCTGTTCCCGCAATGCCGAACACGGTCGCTGCCACAAGCACGAGTGAGGCAAGTCGTGACGCAACTGGGTAACGCATAGAAAAGAAAGTTATACCCCCATTCCCTATACTTTGCCGCCCAAAAGCCGCTTCTGTCAATTGTTCCAAATCCGCGCTATCCTCTGAGCGCTATGATTCCTCTTTCCATACAAAACGTTCAAAAACAGTTCACATTGCCCAACGGAACCATCCTCAAGGCTGTTGACGACGTGTCCCTTTCCATCGAGCCCGGCAGCATTCACGGCCTTTTGGGCCCGAACGGCGCCGGAAAGTCCACCCTCATCAGCATGATCGCCGGCATGACCCTCCCCACCAGCGGCTCCATTTCCCTCTTTGGGATCGACGTCGTTGCTGATCCGGACCGAGCAAAGGGGATGATCGGTATCGTCCCTCAAGAGCTTGTGGTGGAAATGGCCTTCACCGTACAGGAGGTTCTTTACTACTTTAGTGGCATGTACGGCGTTCCTGCAGCTGAACGTCAGGAACGGATCGACAAAGCACTCGAAGATCTTCAACTGATCGATAAAAAGAACGAAAAAGCGAAAGCACTCTCTGGCGGCATGAAACGACGGTTGATGATCGCCAAAGCGATTCTCCATCGTCCCAAACTCCTCATCTTAGACGAACCAACCGCTGGCGTTGACGTGGCACTTCGTCAAAAAATCTGGGAACTCGTCCGACGGCTCAATGCCGAAGGAACAACGATCCTTTTCACCACGCATTACCTTGAAGAAGCCGAGCAACTCTGTGAATCGATCACACTCGTCAATCACGGCAAAGTGATTAAGCAAGGAAAGCTCAAAGATATTCAACGTGAGTTTTCCAAGAATACGATTCACTTCACGCTTTTCAATCGCGATGTACCGCATCTCACCGGGGTGAACGCCCTTGGTAGCGACTTCGAGTATCCGATGACGCACCTTGGCGATGACGTTGCAAAACTTGCTGCGCACTACGGCGACAACTTAAAAGATGTGAAAAGTGAAGCGGCATCACTCGAACAAATCTTCCTAACATTAACCGCCTAACCTTCGATCCATCATTGCGAGGCCGGTGATCTCGTCAGCCGAAGCAATCTACTCAAGTGGATTGCTTCGTCGGCAACGAGAGATTCGCCTCCTCGCAATGACAAAAGATATTCTATGCAAAACGGCATGTGGGCCTTGTACGGCCGAGAAGTGAAACGGTTTCAGAAATTATGGATGGACACCGTCTTTAATCCTATCGTTTCCGTCGGACTGTATCTGGCGGTTTTTGGAGTGATCGCCGGCGATTGATTTGTGGAAGGCGTTCCGTATCTCACGTTTATCTACATCGGGCTACTCTCGATGAACCTCATCAACGCGAGCATGTCGAACCCCTCGTTCGCCCTTATCATCAGCAAAAACATGGGAACGATTGTCGATTTACAGATTGCC
>JBBUEW010000057.1:0-13366 GCA_038078095.1 Patescibacteria group bacterium
CCCGTTGGCCGTTCCTCTCTTGAGAGCCAGAGCATCACGAGCGCAAGGAGGAAGGCATTGATCGATAAGTACAGTCCAAGATCGTGCCGCGTTACTCCATCGGGATACTGAACCCCGAGAATAAAATCTGTCGCTGTTCCCGGATGATCGTGAATCAAAAAACATCCAATTCTTCCAATCCATTTTCCGAACGGTAATCCAAACGCCACGATGTCGGTATAGCGCCACACGTCGACATGTTTTTTTCGAAGAAACCAAATGCCGACGAGCGCGCCCGCGATGAGTCCGCCATATAAAGACATCCCGCCGTGCCAGACCTGAAAAATTTCGATGGGATTCTTCCAAAAATATATCGGATCATAAAACACCACGTGGCCCAATCTTCCACCAATCATTCCTGCCAGCATCGTCCACACGGTTAGATCCCAAATAATCTGCGGATCATCACCTCTTCTTTTCGCAAATCGCGCCGCCATAAATCCTGCGAACACAAACCCGAGCGCAACGAGAAGTCCCCACGCGTGGAACGTGATAGGGCCAAGGGAGAAGGTGGTGAGGGAAATGTAGGGGATCATAACGCCCCCAGCTCAACCAGCGCCAGACGAAAATCCGCAATCGCTCTCTTTGCATCACCGGTCTTTAAATCAGAACCTGCTTCGTGCACGAGTCGATTTCGAAGGGAACGAGCCCAGAATGCCTTACGAAGATCTCGGTACTTTCTACTCGCAAACTTCAAACGTTCGCCGGTAGTGGTTCCGGGGAACGCTTTTGCCTTGAGGGCAAGATCAAGAACAGCATCGGCTTGGATAATCGCGAGTCGATAACTCATCGCATCTCCTCGGGCAGCAAGGTCCTCGACCGCCTTCCAATGCTTGGCGACGGATTCGCGGTCGGCGCCAAATCGCCATCGTCGTAACGTTCGACGAATCCATACCGCCAGAACAATCGCCAAAACAAAACCGATCGCCCCAATTACCACATACGGCAGCACGTTCGGCAATGAAGCGATCTCGGTTTCCATAGTTGGTTTTTGTGAGGTACCTCGAAGACGGCGTAACAAAACTAAGTTTTAAAACTTAGTTTTGTCGAAGTGCCTCGAAGGCAGCCGCAACCTGAAGCACCTTGTTGTCGTCAAAACTATTGGCAAGAATTTGAAGGCCAACGGGCAAACCGTGCGCAGTTCCGCATGGCACGGAGATACCTGGGATACCAAGGATGTTCGCCGAGACTGTGAAAACGTCAGCAAGATACATCGCCACAGGATCATCCATCTTCTCACCGATCCCCCATGCCACCACGGGCGACACCGGGCCGACAATGACATCAACCTTCTTGAGCGCGGCATCAAACTCCATCTTCATCGCAGCCCGCACCGCAACTGCCTTCTTGTAAAACGCATCGTAGTATCCAGCAGAGAGGATAAACGTGCCAAGCATGATGCGGCGCTTTGATTCTGGACCAAGTCCTTCACCGCGTGATGCTCGATAACTCTCTTCGAGGGTTCCTGCGGCACGCGTTCCATATCGCATGCCATCGAACCGTGCCAAGTTACTGCTCGCTTCCGCTGGCTGAATAATATAGAACGTTGGCAACGCATACGGCGCAAGTGGCAATGACATATCGACGATCTCTGCGCCACCCTGTCGCAACGTTTCAATCGCCTCTTTGATACGCGTCGCAACCTCCGTATCCATGCCATCGATGAAGTATTCTTTCGGCACACCAACGCGAATCCCTTTCATCGACGGTGACGACAGATTCGTAACCGTGGGCTCATCAAGAGACATCGATGTCGCATCGTGCGCATCACGTCCTTCGATCACCGCAAGGATGATCGCAATATCTTCCACGGTCGTCGCCATCGGACCGATCTGATCCAAACTCGATCCATCCGCGATCAATCCGTATCGCGACACACGGCCGTACGTCGGCTTCATGCCCACCACACCGCACAACGATGCTGGCTGACGAATCGATCCTCCAGTGTCCGAACCGAGCGCTGCCGGAATCATCCCCGCTGCAACAGCAGCGGCCGATCCACCAGACGTTCCACCCGGTACTTTCGTCGTGTCGTGTGGATTCTTGGTAATTTGAAATGCTGATGATTCTGTGGACGATCCAAACGCAAACTCATCCATGTTTGTTCTGCCGATGATAATCGCGCCGGCTGCTTGCAATCGAGTGACGACGGTCGATGTGTACGTCGCACGATATTCGGCAAGCATCTTCGATCCCGCGCTTGCAATGTGTCCTGTCACAAGCATGTTGTCTTTCACACCAATCGGAACGCCTGCAAGCGGCAAAATCTCTCCTCCTTTGACGCGAGCATCAACCTCACGCGCAGCAAGAATCGCATCCTCGCGAAATACTTCGAGGAATGCACCGATCTCACCATCTTTTTCATCAATCCGTCGCAACGCATCACTTACCACCGCTTCCGCAGATGTCTTCCCTGCGTTGACCGCATCGCGGATCATCCTCACCGTCCAGTTCGTCATACGTTAATCGACAAAAATTCCCGGAACTTCCAGCGCGCCACCGTTGCTTGCCGGAAATGCTGCGATCACTGCGTTGCGTTCATCGATCGTGGATGTTGGAACATCCTTGCGAAAAACATTCACCGCGGTCGTCAGGTACGCTTTCGCATCAATTTTACTGGTATCAACTTCTTGTAACTTGCTCACGTAGTCCAAAATAGCCGGTAACTGTCGCTCCAACATCGCTTTTTCGTCGTCGGTCAACTGTAATTTGGCTAAGGTTGCGATCCGGTTGATATCGATGTGCATAAAGCTTATAGATTTGGTTAAACGGTTAACCGATTTGACCGCCTTAACCGAAAGACCTATTTCCCAATCATACGGAGAAACTCTGCCTCGGACAAGACGGCCACACCAAGACGTTGTGCGTCGCTCAACTTTGATCCTGCCGCTTCTCCGGCCACCACGTACGTTGTTTTCTTGCTCACGCTCCCCGACACCGATCCGCCCAACAACCGAATCTGCTCTTTCGCCTCTTCGCGTCCTAACGTTTCGAGCGTTCCCGTCAGCACAAACGTCTTCCCTTCCAGGACTCGCGCGATGGCTTTCGCACTCTTGATAACAACACCCGCCTCTCGATAATCATCGATGATGCGCGATCCATATTCCGTTGCGAAAAAATCGACGATGCTCTGTGCAACCGTTTCACCAACATCAGGTACTGCGACGAGTTTCCCGAGCGTTGCTTCACGAAGATGATCGACACTCCCAAATGATCGCGCGAGTGCAAATGCGGTTTCCGAACCCACATGTCGAATGCCGAGCGCAACGATGAACTGATCTAAATCAATCGTCCGCTTGCTGTCGATCTGATCAACAAGCTTCTGCCCTAAAATCTTTCCAAAGCCATCAAGATCCTTCACATCATCAGCGCGGAGTCGGAAAATATCTGGTGCGATCCTGATGACATTCGCATTCAGTAACTTTTCGATAATTTTATCGCCAAGTCCGTCAATACCGAACGCGCGAGCAGCATGCAAAACATACTCGCGTTCAATGGCGAAACAATTCGGATTCGTGCACACCAATGCCACCTCACCCTCGCGACGAATGACCGGTGATTCACACATCGGACATTTCTTGGGAATTGCAATCTTCTTCTCGTCACCAGTTCGCAACTGCGTCAGCACCGTCGTAATCTTTGGAATAATATCGCCAGCCTTCGTGAGGATCACCGTATCACCGATCTTCAATCCGAGGCGCCCGATCTCGTCGGCGTTATGCAGCGTAGCGTGAGTCACCGTCGTTCCGGCAACGAAGGTAGAAGCAACTGTCGCAACCGGTGTGAGGACTCCTGTTCGTCCCACCGACCAATCGACGGACAACACTTTTGTTGTTGATTCCTCGGGAGGAAACTTCCAAGCAACTAATCCGCGCGGCGTTTTTCCTGCTACTCCAAGCTCCGAGAAGAATCGATTCTGATCGATACGCACCACAATGCCATCGATCCAAAACGGCAGTTTCTCTCGCTTCTTTCCGAGTGTTTCAAAAAACTTCTGTACCTCGACGATCGTCGCGCAATGTTCCCCGGGCGGCGTTACAAATCCTAACTGTCGCAATACGCTCATTCCCTCGTTCTGACTTTTCACCTCAATCCCCGAATGCAATCGCCAGCCAAAAAACGCGAGTGGACGCGATGCCGCAACCGCCGGATCGAGCTGACGAATACTTCCCGCCGAAACGTTTCGCGGGTTCGCAAACAATTCCTCTCCTTTCTTTTTCTGTTCTTTATTCAATCGTTCAAATCCCACTTTCGGCATGTACACCTCGCCTCGAACCTCAATGCGGCCCGAGGTATCAATTCCCGAAATATGACGAAAGCGTAACGGAACCGAATCGATCGTGCGAACGTTGTGCGTAACATCCTCACCGATCACCCCATCGCCACGCGTTGCCGCAGTTTTCAAAACCCCATCCTCGTACACCAGGGACATCGCCAGTCCATCAACCTTCACCATCGCGTAATAATCATGCGACGCCCTGCCGCCAACCTTACGAATACGCGCTTCCCAATCCTGTAACTCTTCAAACGAAAAAACATCCTCGATGGAGAGCATCGGTGACGCATGGGTAATCTTTCGAAATTTATCGAGCGCGACACCCGCCACGCGCTGCGTTGGCGAGTCTACAGTAATCAAATCGGGATATTGATCTTCCAGCGTCTTTAGCTCGTGCTTCAGCGCATCCAGCGCCTCCTCGGAAATCTCCAGCGCATCGAGCACGTGGTACTGGTAGCGATATTCATCAATCGCCTCACGAAGCTTGGCAATTCGCTCTTTGGTTTCAGCCTTCGTCATATCGTTGGCAATTGTACTGGATACTCTTCAATGGCAACACCCCGGCTCGTCGAGTCGGGGTGCGCGTGTCCGCGTCGGTTCGTGACCGAGGCGGAAGCCGTCGTGTTGTCGTCCGCGGTGAGGCGCTAGACGAAGGCGATGAAGTCGCGGATCTGGTGGATGCTCACACCGCGTGCACCCTCCGACATCTGCCGGAGGTCGTGGAGGCAGGCGGTGAGGATCTCGATCCGGGATCCGCGATGGATCACTTCGAACTCCACCTCGTCGCCCAACACGCCGATCAGAGCGAACACACAATCCTCGTGACCGTGCCTCACTCCAATGTAACGCTCGGTGCGCACCGCGGGGAACACCTGGCGGTACGCGCCCTCACCGTAGCCGACTCGGTAGCCGGGCCAGAGCGGGTGACTGACTGCGACCGCGACCTTGAGGAGCGAGTAGGTGTTCCAGACGGAGGTCGCGAGGTGGGCATTGCGCACCATGT
The DNA here is from genome assembly GCA_038078095.1 of Patescibacteria group bacterium. Classification (GTDB taxonomy): domain Bacteria; phylum Patescibacteriota; class Patescibacteriia; order UBA9934; family UBA9934; genus CAIKHN01. The sequence continues at coordinate 5,319 of JBBUEW010000057.1, forward strand.
TCCAGACCTCGCCGTGTTCGGGGTCGCGAGTCGGCGGGACGCTGGAGTCACCCTTCAGCTTCTGTCCCCGGAAGTCGGAGGACCAACGCGCCGGGTACACACGCTGGAAGGGGACGGGGACGCCCAGGAAGGCAAGGAGGGGCAGAGGGAAAAGGTTCAAGGCAGTACTCCTAACGGGGTTGTTCAACACGCCGGACGTGACTATCCGGACCATCAATAATAACAAATCTCTAATAAAAAGTCAAAAGAAGACCCTCTTTTCGGGCCTATTTCGGAATTGAAAGGAAAGAATTCAGCCCAGAAGTCCCAAGTACCACGCGACGACCGTTTCACCGAAAAATAGCGAGATAAACGTACCAACCACCATAAACGTTCCAAATGGTACGTGGCTGTGAAGATCGCGGCGACGGGTGAGTAAAAGGTAGAGACCAGAGATCGCTCCAGTTATGTACGCGACGAGGAGGGCGAAAACGCCGAGGATGGGACCGAGAAGGAATCCCATCACCATTGCCATACGAATATCTCCCCCACCTACCCATGCTCCCTTCGACGCCAAGTACTGGATAGCAAAGAAACTTCCCAACAAGAAACCTCCGACGAGCATTGAAATCGGTTCCACACCCAGCACGGCGTTCATGGCGAGGGCGATAATCATCGCTGGAACGGATAACCGATCTGGAATAACGCTCGCCCGATAGTCGAACATGAAAATCGGCACCAAAAGCATCGCCATCACCGCATTGCGCACAAAAAATCCGAAGGATACACCGAGTGTGTTCGACAACGGATTCATGTCGGCGTTCAAGGCTAAAATCTGCCACGCGAATCCAACGAAGAGCAGAGTCATCACCACTTCCAACGCCGGATACTGCCACGGGATCACTGTCTTACAGGCACGACATTTCCCCTTCATGATGACGTAACTTAACAGCGGAACATGATCTTTGACATGCATCGGACGCGCGCACGTCACGCACTTTCGTCTGCCAACGGTAAAACGTAAACCGTCTGGCGTGCGCAATAAGAAGGTGTTGACGAATGCGCCGCACACCAGGCCGAGTAATCCGGCAAAGAACAAAGTGATCACGAACGTCGACATATTATTGGGTTGATGAAAGGGTTGAACATGCGCCAGCCTTCATCCCGTCCTCCGTCACGCAGTTTGCGCCAGAGGCTAAGCCGAGAAGCGCATTTCCACGTTCTAACTCGAACTGCACGCGGAAGGCGTCGGCAGTACCACTATAGCAGTACGCATCGTCGACATTACTGCACGACGATTCCCCGCCGAGTCCGGACGTTGGTGGCGTCGGAACAGATTCAAGGTATGGTGTTGGGCCAGATTTTGAACATGGTGCCGCAAACCCTTCTTGCGAGAGACACGCCGTCAACGCTTGACCAAGCGCGACCGGCTCGACAGCAACCGGATAGGAACTGTGATTTTGGAAATACAGTTCAAGGGCCATCTGAATTTCCCGCACGTTAGCCAAACGAGTGACGTCTCGCGTATGCGATCGCGCCGACAGCACGGCATACCCAGAGATGAGACCGATGATGCCGACGACAGCACCGATAATAAGAACTTCTACAGTTCGGGTCATAGATCAAGGATAGTTTGAACCCGCGACGCAATGTCCCGCGGGGTGTGATGCGATGTCAGCATAATATCATCGCTGCCAGCAGAATGCAGTGCATGGATCTGTTCACTCGTTGCGTGACGACAGAGAATCATAAGACGTGTCTTGTTCAGGACCGGTTGCTTCCGCAAACATACGATGTCGGCCGCAGCATCCTTTACACTCGATTCGTCAAGCAAAAGAAGAGCGGGACGAACCTTCACCGCACGTCGCTCGACGTCGCCAATATCGCGAACCGTGACTACTTTCATACCCAGGTGCTCCAAATGACGTTCGTACACCGCGGCAAGCGTGGCGTGGGTGGTCAGAAGAACGACCGTCGGTTTGGCAGCAGCCATATTACTCCTTCTCTTCTTTCACCCGCATCGCTAATCCAATCGCCACTGCAAAACGACTCCCCACTTCGTCGAGGACACCTCTGGCCTGCGGCGGCGTTGCGACACGAGCCCAGGGGTCACCTAAGTACACATTCACATTGAGTGTCTTCGTCATCGCATCATCGAGGCCTGCGAGCATCGCGGATCCGCCAGTGACAATTACTTTATGAACTCCTTTTCCATCCTGAAAATCTTGCTGTGTGTACAGCTCAAGTGCGTATTTCATTTCGTGCAGAAGTGGTTTCACCGCATTCGCCACAACCGGTGGCATCGTCATCTTTTTCGACAACGATAAATCTTTCTTCATCGTTTCCGATTCTGCCGCACTCAAACTCATGGCGCTCGATAACGCTTGGGTCACTAACGATCCACCCGATTTAATGCCTCGCGTGAGATACGGCACGCCGCGTTCCGCGATGACGATGTTCGTACGATCACCGCCGATGTCCACGATCATGACCTTGGCGTTATCCTTCCCCACCAACGAACGCATCAACGCAAACGCTTCCGTCTCCAAAGAAACGAGCTCAATTTTCGCGTGTTGAAATACCTCGATATACTTTTGCACCAACGCTTTCGGCGCAGCCGTCACCTGGACACGAATCGTTTTTGAACGCACCTCAGCCTCCACCTTGGCTTGTGCCTTTGCTTCAGCTGCCGCTTTCCCCTTTTTCGGTACTTCGTCCTTCGGCATCAATTCTTTATCGATGACATGCGAATCAACAATCATCTCCTCGATCGGCAACGGCAATAATTTTGCGACCTGTACTTCGACAATCGGTCGTAAATCTTCTCGCGATGTTTTCGGTGTTGGAATACTGATAATGGCGTGAAACACGCTCGATCCCGGCAACGATGCCACAGCGCGTGTCGCTTTCATTCCGCTCTGCTTCATGATGGCGTGCAAAACGTCCGCAATTTTTTTTGGTTCATCAATCGAAAGCACCGACGGATCACCACCGACGGGAATATCTGCGTAGCCGTATGTCATCAGTCGAATCTTTCCACCTTCTGGCGAGAGTTCAACCACTTTCAATCCGGTTGTTCCCAAATCAACGCCCAACAACGCTTCGGATTTCTCCTCTTTTTTCTTACCGAAAAGTGACATAGTAGCAAAAGTATAACACGTTGGTCGTGAATGACATGATGCATCGTAATGCTCAAAACAACCTCGAGCGTTCGATGGCGTCGAGTGTTTCATTCACGAGCGCATCGGCGTCAACGTTTTGTTCACGAAAAACGTGGGAAAATGTGACTCGCTGAAATTGCACACGAAGATTGTGAACATCCATGTACCGTTTGGCAATGCCGGGATTTTTAACTTTGTATTGTCCGTTGAGTTGTCTCACGGCAAGTTCAGAATCGAGCCGGACGTCGACGGCTTCGTATCCCAGATCCAACGCCTTCTGCAGGCCGACGATGATGCCGGTGTACTCAGCTTGATTGTTCGTATCAATCCCAATGTACTTTGCAGCGTCCGCGATGCGTTGTCCTTGTGTTCCGTCGGGATTCAGCGCGAAAAGCACGGCAGCTCCTGCGGCAGTCCCAGGGTTACCTCGCGATCCTCCATCAGCGTACATACGAACAGTTTTCATAAAGCTCAACGGTTAAGCCGGTTAAAACGGTTAAGCGTTCTGAATCCGGATAACCGTTTAACCAAGGTGGTAATCCACCGATTAACCGCCTTAACCGTTCGCTCTTCGCACATCCACAATTCTACACTGAACTTCTGTTCTTCCATTCCACACATTCGCGCCGGCTTCGTATGCAACATCTATTTTGTCACCCATATTCAACTCGCGAGCTTGATCGCCAATGCCGAAACCCACAAATTTACTCACCATCCCAGCACTATCCAAAATCGTCAATCGTAAATGTGATCCCGTTGCGCCCATCATTTCTGCCGCCATCACGGTCGCACCGAGCGTAGCAAAAATCGGTGGACGATTCCCTTCGCCAAATGGCGCACAACAATCGAGTTGGTTCAAAAGATCGAGCGTGAACGTCGACGGTGAAACAACCGTATCAATCTTGATGGTTGGCCGAGGGCCAGATTCACCAAAAATCCCAAGTGCAAATTCGTTCACGCGTGATCGAAACGTCGCGATCTGATCAGCGCTTTCCATCGTCAACCCACACGCCTGCGGGTGACCACCCTTCTTCAAGAAAATATCGCCACACGCATTCATCGCCTCCACCAGGTGCAGTCCGCCGGCCGTCCGACCACTTCCCACATATCGATCTCCAGCTTTCGTTAACGCAAACGCCGGCTTTCCAAAATCATTTACTAACTTCCCAGCAATCAAACCAACGATACCCGGTAACCACGTTTCGCTCGATACGACGAGGACATGCGGCGCCTCGCTCATTGCTGCAACCATCGCTTGCGCTTCTTTGTACGACGATCGGAAAATATTTTGCCGTTCTCGATTCAATTTTTCGAGTGCGAGTGCGGCGACATCAGCCTCAGCAATCGTCTTCGCGGTCAACGCATCAAACGCAAGTCGTGCACTCGAAAGTCTTCCTGCCGCATTCAATCGCGGACCAATTCGGAAACCGATTACTTGCGTATCAATCGCGCCGAGCTCGGTTCCCGAGGAAACGAGGAGGGAACGAATACCTGGTCGACGGGTCTTGTTTAAAACCCTGAGTCCAAACGTCTCTAAGACTCGATTCTCCCCCGTCAACGGCATTACGTCTGTTACCGTGGCAATCGCGACGAGGTCGAGAAACCATTTTTCGTATCCTTCTGGAAAGTCCGCTCCTCGTTTTCGCGCCTCATCAATAAGTGCCGATGCGAACTTAAATGCCACGCCCGTCCCACATAACGTTTTATTCGGATACGGTTCACCTGGTGCGAGCGGATGAAGAATGATTGCATGATTGGGAAAATGCGTTCCCATCTGGTGGTGATCACACACAATCGTCGTCAATCCAGCTTCAAAGGCTCGATCGAGTTCGAGACCATTCGCGATTCCACAATCAACGGTCACAAGCAGCTTCTTCCCCTCGGTAATAAAGCGTTCAATCGTGTGCATCGCCACACCGTAGCCATCCCGTTCACGATCAGGAAGAAACACCTCAAGATCGAGCGTGTACTTCATCTTCTCCGCGATATCTGTCAGCGCCCCGTACAACAGCGAAGAACCAGAAACGCCGTCCGCATCGTAGTCGCCATGAATGACGATCGGCTCTCCTTTTTCCAGCGCTGTAAACATCGCAGCAACGGCATCATTCATCTTGGTAAAAATGGAAGGCGAGAACGTGTCCCGATCCCAATCTGGCGATAAAAAAATATCCCGCTCTGCTGGGGCAATGCCGCGGTTCGCTAAAAGTTGCGTCACGAGATCATCGTGTTCGCGGGGAAGGATGTTCCAGGTGGAGGGCATGGGGGTGAGGTTAAAGCGGTTAATCGGCTGGATTACCAGCCTTGGTTAAACGGTTATCCGGATTGCCTCACCATCATTTAACCAAGGCCAGCTCGGCTGGCTGATTAACCAATTTAACCGCCTTAACCGATCGTTACCTCAATATCCCAACGTGGTCATCGTAGCCAACATTGAAACCATCACGACAATTGCGACCACCGCCCACACCTTCCTGGCTGTTTTTCCATGCATCGACATGGGCGTAGATTAGCAATTTTCACTACAAAAGTCACTCGAAATGTGGGGATGGATATTGCCAAATCTCCCTTTTATGACTACAGTCCGCTGTCCCTACAACCGGGGCACGGGAGATCCGCAAATGACCGCAGAAGGAAAAGTTCTCGACTTCTACAACCTCACGTGGGGAGATCAGATCACCCTCACGATGGAAAAAGGCGAGGAACAGCACTACACCGTCCTCGTGGCCTACTACTCGGATCCCGCAGAGGATCCGTCCGCTGATGTTGTCTGTCTTGCGGGCCATCATGACCGGGAGACAATGGACGTGGGTGCAGGCGACGAGGTGTACCTCAACATCACGCCGCTTCCCGATGGCGGCTTCGCGCTCCGCGTTCTCGAAGACGAGGAACGGGACGATGTCGAACAAGACTTCTACTCCTACTTCCTACTGATCGGCGCCATCCGAACCACGACGTCCGAACAACCGGTGCAACGGACGGAGGAAGAGTGGACGCTCGTCGTCGACGAGAAGACGCTGGTCTGTCGTAGGGTCACGCGTGCCACCTATGGCGTGATGGGCGAGAACACGGCGGACGTCTTCATGGGCAGCGAAGACAAGGGGGACGACGAGGATGTCGAAACGTACCTGATCTTCATAGAAGTCCTCGAGGAGGATCCTCTGGCCTACGGTCCGATGGAGGAAGAAGATCGGGACCAACTTCACCTGACACTCCTCAACATGATGGGCTACGAGGATCTCGATGACGATCTCGAGGATGACGAAGACGATCCCGAAGGTGCCGCGCTCAACGACTGCTGATCCCGATTCCTGAACGTCACGACGACAACGACGCACGCCGCCTGCCCGGAAGGGAGAGGCGGCGTTGCACGTTTTAATATCTATCAAAAAACAAAACGAACCCGTAAGGGCTCGTTTTGTTTCTCCAAAGAGAATTACTTGAGGTTGATACGAGTGACATCACTCACCTTCACCGTTCCGCTATCGGCCGAAAGTGTTCCATTGAATTGAACGGTTGCTCCAACGGTGACTGCTGCTTCGTTGGATGTTTCACCGCTCTTCACGAACTTTGTTGAGTCACTGTACACAACCGTGACGGTTGTGGCTGGGCGCTCGTTGCGTCCTGCAAATTGAACAGTCATTGTGTTTGCGGTGGCATCGATTGCCGACACAATACCCATGAATCCACGGTGCTTCTTCATGTCTGCTGGCTTGCGAACATCAGTCGTCACAATTTTCGCAGGAAGAAGTTCGTCACCCGCACGTCCGGCAACCACACGAACAGTGGTGCCAACTGCGAGGTTTGCTGCCGAACTCTCTTCGCCGTTGATCGAGAACTTCGTTTCGCTGGTGTACGCAATCACGATGCTACTGCCAGCATCTGGAATGTTGCTGTCGTCGTTTTGTGCAAGATGACGGACGACATTTGGACGTTCGACTGGTGGCTTGGCGATAGTTAACGTGATTGTTCCGGTACCGTCACCATTTTGCGTGACTGCCGTCACCTCGCCAACAACACCCGGGCCACGACGGTGATCAGGATTCGAGCGTCCGGCTGCAGAAACATCGGACGAGCTTGCGGCGAATGTCGTTGCTGGCAATACGGCGACACCAACCGACAACGCAACTGCTGATGCAAGTGCTGCACGAGTAAGATTTTTCATAGAATTCCCAGTAAAGAGTTAGTTCTTATTCAATGGAGCCTTTCGAAAGAAAGACGGATCTCGAAGCACTGGCTGCTCCTGAGTTCCATCTACCGGTACCCGCGAGCGTAGGGTTTCGTAACGATCGTGTAATTTTCGCAAATCTTCCACACGTTTTTGACGAATCTCTTCCGATGTCTCTGTCTGTTCAAGTTCGCTATTTGCTGCATTCGCTTCGTTCACTGCCGCATCGAGTGTGATATTTGCTGCACCTTGGGCACGTAACAACATCTCCGTTTCTTCCAGTCGTCGTTGATACATCTTTAAATGAAAATCTGCTCGAGCTTCCGCACTTCGGGCAAGTGATCTTTCAACACGCTCAATCTGCTGCTTCATCGGGTACAACGCACTGTCTTGTGTGACGGACGGACTCGTATACGCATACGCACCAGTCCCCATCGTCAGAAATGGAACAACAATGGCAAAACCGATCGCTGTACGGCGCGTGAACCACGACATACGTTCCTGCATAGTTGGCGCAGGAAGTTCAGCATCAATCTGTTGCCACAAACGCTTGATGAACGCGCGGTTGGGCGCGGCATCTTTTTTGGCACGATGAATTATTCTTTGGAGGGTAAACATAGAGCTTTCAACTTTTGCATCGCGCGATGTGTGGCGACTTTCACCGCGTCGGCAGAGCGGCCGAGGACCTCCCCCATGGTCGAATACTGGTACCCGGCTAAGTACTTTAATGTTACAAGCTGTCG
>JBBUEW010000057.1:13466-16024 GCA_038078095.1 Patescibacteria group bacterium
CCCCCATGGTCGAATACTGGTACCCGGCTAAGTACTTTAATGTTACAAGCTGTCGTTCCTCGGGACTCAATTTCGCGAGCAGTCGCTCGATATCCAGTTTATCAGCATATTTTCCCCGATAATCATCGCCGCCGAGCACTGCGCTAATGGCATCATCGTCAATATTCGCCGTCGCCTTCGTGTCGCGCCAATAGTTGAGGACGCGATTGTGCGCGATCCGATAGATCCACGCTGACTCGGAGATTTCGGGATCGTACGATTCAAAGTGTTCGAACGCCTTCATGAAAATATCAGACACGAGGTCTTCCGCAACGTCACGATTTCTGCCCGTGCGAAAAAAGACGTAACGGTAAATACGTTTTAAGTTCGCATGGTAGAACGTGGAATAGTGTTGTCGGTTCATGCGTTAACGTTTGAGCACCTTCAAGTACGCTTCGCTCGGAATCTCCACCGATCCGACACCCATCGCCAACATTTTCTTCTTTCCTTTTTTCTGCTTCTCGAGCAACTTCAACTTTCGCGTCGCGTCACCACCATACAATCCTGCCGTCACATCTTTGCGCAACGCAGAGATTCGTTCCGATGCCACGATCTTTCCGCCAATCGTCGCCTGTAACTTAATAACGAATTGCTGTTGCGGAATACTTTCTTTTAATACTTCGAGCACCCGACGGCCCACGCGTTCTGCTTCGTCGCGATAAACGAGCGTCGCAAACGCATCCACTGCATCCTCTGCCACCAAAATATCCAAACGCACCACGTCTGCTTCACGATACGTAAACACATCGTAACTCATCGACGCATACCCACTCGATGCACCTTTGAGCTTGTCGTTAAAGTCGACAATGATCGCCGAGAGTGGAAGTTCGTAATGCACCATCGCACGACCTTCCGACAGATAATCCGTGTTGACGTAGATACCACGTCGCTCCTGTGCGAGCGTCATCACGTTCCCGATGAATTCGGTCGGCGTAATAATGTCGACTTTCGCCCATGGTTCTTCGATACGATCAATGAAACTCGGATCTGGTAAATCGAGCGCACTCTTCGTCGTCGCGTATTCCGGCTTTCCATTGGCAAACACGTGATACGCCACACTGGGCAACGTCACCACCAGATCGATCGTAAACTCGCGACTCAGACGCTCTTTCAAAATTTCTAAGTGCAGCATGCCCAAAAATCCGCAACGGAATCCGTAGCCGAGGGCTGGCGAATGCTCAGGCTCGAACACGAGCGCTGCATCATTTAACTTTAAACGATCCATGGCATCACGCAGCGATCCATATTCGTCACCTTGTGCCGGAAAAACACCAGCAAACACCATCGGTCGCACTTCGCGATACCCTGGAAGGCCTTCTACTTTTTGCGTGACCGGCAAGGTCGTCATCGTGTCGCCCACCCGGCACGCTCGAATATCTTTCAATCCCGTTACGACGTACCCGATCTGCCCCGTCTCCAATTCGTCACGCGGCGAAAATTTTGGCGTCAACGCACCGATCTCGAGAATTTCACCATCCGCATCCGTGGCCAACATTTTCAATTTGTCGCGTTTCTTAAATGCGCCGTCCATCACACGAACATACGCCACGACACCTTTGTAATCGTCGTACGCAGAATCAAAAATGACGGCACGCGCCGGCCCTTCTTCTTTCCCTTCTGGTGACGGAATGCGATCGATGACGGCATCGAGTAGCTCGCGAACACCTTCACCCGTCTTTCCGGACACCGCCAAAATATCTTCCGGCTTGCATCCGAGTAATTTTACGAGTTCAGCCTTGCGCGTTGGTACATCGGCTGCCGGCAAATCAATCTTGTTCAAGACTGGGATAATTTCTAAATTCTCCTCGACAGCGAGGTACAAGTTTGCGATCGTCTGCGCCTGGACACCTTGCGTGGCGTCGACCAAAAGCACCGCACCGTTCACGGCCGCCAATGACCGACTCACCTCGTAGTTAAAGTCGATATGGCCCGGAGTGTCGATGAGGTTCAGTGTGTAGTCGACATTTTCCTTTTTCCAGTTCATCCGCGCTGGCGCAAGCTTGATGGTGATGCCACGTTCCCGTTCGATATCCATCGAGTCGAGGAGCTGGTCCTTCATTTGTCGTTTATCAACCGTCCCGGTCACCTCCAACAAACGATCAGAAAGCGTCGACTTTCCGTGATCGATATGGGCGATAATGCAAAAATTGCGAATCGTATTCTGGAGAACGGGCATAAATTCCACCTCATGGTACCCCAGCCCTTCAGGTGCGTCTATACAATTTTTTATCGATAATCCGTATTTTTTAGCCAATATTCGCTAAAAAATAACGTATACGTTTTGACAAAAGTCCGATTTTCCGCTAATATTCATGGTTTCCCGAGGACCCAAAACCCTCGGGAATTTCAGCCACAAACTGCCCATCTTCTTCCACCCTTTCCTGGAGACGCCCCATGGCTGCCAATCCTGGATCTGATACCCGACATCATCGCTCCGGAAGCGATCGAGCGCGATTGCGTGCAGTCCCGGCACGGTCGCCACCACCCAGGCCCACACCTCGGCCTGTCGCCGTCGGTCC
>JBBUEW010000058.1:0-4042 GCA_038078095.1 Patescibacteria group bacterium
ATCGCCATAGGAGACGGCGGTAAGAATGGAACCATCAAGCACATCGGGCACAAAACCTTCGATTCCTGCTTCTTTGGCACCGAGCATCAACATCGTTTTCTTGGCGATAAACACCTCAACGTTGTTTTCTCGGGCCTTGGTACGCAGGGCGTCAGCTTGCTGCATGGTGAATCCAGAAACGGAGATGAAGGCTGCGCCTTTCATTCGCGTGAACTGGTCCGCAATGCCGGCCACGATTTCGCGCTTTTCGCTACGAGACTTTGGCATAGAACATCGACCTTTAAAAAAATTAGCAGCCCGTTGGGGCCGCAGACATAACTCCTGATCATTTCCGATCGGGATTGAGATTCTCGGTAGGGCTTATGCCTTTTGTGTACAGGACGTTTCCATTTACGACCAGTTTCGATGAACGTCGAGCGAAGCTTCCGAGACGTACAACGACGTACGTTGAGGAAGTTTGCGATGACGTGAGTCGAAAATGGGCCAAATGGGGACGGACTGCCAGCAACCTACTGTCTGCGGATCTCTGGGTGCCCAAAGGGTAGCATAGGTTGACGGAAAGTCAAATTTTGGCTAATATTGCACGTCACTTCATATACAGGGGTACCCATGAGAAGACTTCGGTGGACAGCCGGAGACGATCCCGGATCACATCGAGCCGCGACTGCCCAAGTAGAAGACGCCACGCCGGTTCTGTACGACGCTCTTCTGGGCATCCTCGAAGAGGCCATCCGGAGTCGGATGATGATCCCGGCTTTCCCCGAGCCACCGCTCGGTAGCACCGTCCGAGAACGGAGAAAGCGCGCGCTTTTCCACACCGTACTCAGGACGTGGACGTTGCCCCAGGGGATAGCGCGAGATGCCGGGCTCATCAGCGTCGTGGAACGTTACCTCGTGCTCATTGCCAGTTCGGATGCGCAGGAGCAACGGCTCTTCGACCTCGTCTTCGAGGATCCGCAGGGCGATGCCATGTTCTGGGAATACCATCAAAGCCGCGACGACGACTAGCCCGCAGCCGGCGAACGCTCCGCCTGCGGGAGCCCTCATGACGATTGAACCCATTTCGATTTTCGCGAGGGCGGAAAAGCAAACTTCATCAACAGTTTCTTCTTCCACAACATCAACGCAATCCTCCGCCCCAACGGATCGCACGTGACACAAGCCCCGATCGCTGCCACCATCGTCAGCGCCTTCATCACCGCGGCCGACGCCGCCCGCGCCCACATCGCGCTCCACATCCCGGACGTCACGCAGCGCGGAAGCCGCGAAGCGCTGATCGCCGACATCCTCGGCGCGCTGCCGCAGATGGGCGACGATGCCGCCTTCCAGCCGGTCAACGTCGTCACGCAGCTCGAGCAGGACTACAGCGTCCTGATCGACTGGGTGATCGTCACCCTCGAAGCCGCCCGCGACTACATCCACGCTGTCATCATCAACGGCGAAGGGCCGCAGTCCGGTGGCGGCACGATCGCAAGCGGCATGACGATACTGGGGACCATCACCAAGCCCGGACTGGCGCGCCCGGCGAAGGCCCTCGGTTCCTCCGATCCGGTGACGTGGACCCCCGCCCTCACCGAGGCGATCCACACCACTCTCCGCGAGGCGAACCTACTCGGCGCCTGGATGGTGACCATCACGGAGCCGGGCATCCTGGTCCTGTGCATGGACCGCTGCCCGGGCAAGACGTCCTGGAACCTGCCGGTACCTGCCCGCTTCGTCGAGCCCACGAACACCTGGGTCCTCGCCTCGGAGGAGCTCCAGTACCGGATGGCGGAAGCGGCGAAACTCCGGAACAAGGCGCAGTTCGCACTTCGGAGTGCCCAGCAGACGGTGTTCAACCTGGAGTTCGTGGCCGAAAGGCTCATGGGTCCGGTCAAGGTGACCTACTCGATGGAGTGATCCACACCCCGTCGCGCACAACAACAGTCACCACACGCACGAGTCCCCGGGACGCCGCAAGGCTGCCCGGGGATGTCGCGTTTTGGGAGGGGAGGTTAAGATGGTTAATCGGCCAGCAGAGCTGGCCTTGGTTAAATGATGGTGAGGCAATCCGGATAACCGTTTAACCGAGGCGGTAATCCGCCGATTAACCATCTTAACTCTCCTCTCTCCTCATGCGCTGCCCCGTCTGCGACTACAAATCAACGCGAGTAATCGATTCTCGTCTTTCGCAGGACGGAATGTCGGTTCGACGCCGGCGGGAATGCGAGCGTGCTCGTTGTGCGTTTCGTTTCTCAACAGCTGAGGAGATGGAGCTTTTGGATTGTGCGGTGGTGAAGCGAAACGGTCGTCGGGAGCCATACGCCCGAGAAAAGCTTGAGTCTGGTTTGAAGAAATCGCTCGAAAAGCGGCCGTATACGCAGACGCAATTTCATTCCCTCGTACACAATATTGAACGAGAAATTCAGAAGGTTCGTGGGGGAGAGATTACGACTGCCGAGGTTGGAGAGATTGTGATGAATCAGTTAAAAGGTTTTGATAAAGTGGCCTACATTCGATTTGCGTCGGTGTACCGATCGTTTGAGGATTTGCAGATGTTCGAGAAAGAACTCAAGGATTTATCAGGGAAGTGATGGTACAATGGGTGCACTATGCTCCGCAGAACGCGCATTGTGTGCACGGTCGGTCCTGCTTCCGCTTCGCCTGCGATCCTCACCAAAATGATGCGTTCCGGAATGGACGTGGCTCGTTTGAACTTTTCGCATGGAACGCACGCCGAACACGAGGTGCTTTTGAAAAATATTCGTTCCTCCGCTCGGAAAGCAGGGAAGTACGTGACGGTTTTGCAGGATCTTCAGGGGCCGAAGATTCGGGTTGGTGCCTTGCCGGAGGCGGGTATTGAACTTCACCATGGCCAAAGTGTGAGTTTTTCTACGGATCTTGAAACGTACGAAATCAACGGTCCGATCCCGGTGTCCTACAAAAAACTTCATCGCGATGTCCAGAAAGGGCACCGTATTCTTTTAGATGATGGTTTCATGGAGGTAACGGTGACGAGCGTCCGAGGAAGGGTCATTCATGCCAAGGTTGATCATGGTGGCGTGTTGAAATCCCGAAAAGGAATGAACTTGCCGGACTCCTCGGTGAGCGTTGACCCGATTACCGAGAAAGACCACGCGGATCTTTTGTTTGGCGTCGCACATGGTGTTGATTGGTTGGTGTTGTCATTTATTGCGAAGCCGGAGGTTGCCGAAGAAGTCCGACGGTCGGCACGAGCAGCGGCGCGTGTTCACCACGTTCGTGCTCCGTGGATTATGGCGAAGATTGAGACGAAACTCGGCGTTGAGCATTTTGATGCGATTCTGGAGGTCGTTGATGGGATCATGTTGGGACGGGGTGACCTGGGTTTGGAGATTCCCATGGAAGAGGTACCGATTGTACAGAAGGATCTTATCGAGAAGTGTCGTAAAGCAGGCAAGCCGATCATCGTCGCGACACACATGCTCGACTCGATGGCACGAAATCCACGAGCCACGCGAGCCGAGGTGTCGGATGTAGCGAATGCGGTGCTCGATCACACCGATGCCGTGATGTTGTCCGCAGAATCGGCGAGTGGGCGATATCCAGCAGCCACTGTACAGGCGATGGCAGCAGTGATTGACGAAGCAGAACGATCTCGGTACGACATCATAGATGCTCCGGTAAGCGACGTCGACACGCCAGCCCATGCGCTTGCACACGCGATCGCTGTCATGGCCTCGCGCAACATCATCGACGCTGCTGTCACGACCGCAGACATCCCTGACATTGCCTTTGTACTTCCTCGGTATCGTCCACATATTCCCATTTTGATGGCATGTCCCGATGACGATATTGCTCGTCGCGTGGCACTCTACGCGGGCGTGATTCCGTTCGTTTGTTCATCGGATATTGGAACATTTGTTCCTCGTTCCCACGCGTTTCTTCTCAAACACGATTTGATCAAAGCGCGAGATCGAGTCGCGTATGTGGTGGGTGGGGGAGGAACGCTTTCGTTGTCTCTCCACGGCGGATAAATATGAAGCGATTCCTGATGATTGGTGCACTGTCGGTACTCCTTCTG
>JBBUEW010000059.1:0-8337 GCA_038078095.1 Patescibacteria group bacterium
AGACCCCAAACAGTATCCGTGTGCTCTTGCATCGTGCCAAAAAGGCGCTGCAAGGAAAGGTACAAGGGTAGGGTAAAGAATCAAGTTATTGGACTTTCTCATTTTCGACCAGTTTCGGTGCACGGGATGTCGAGGCGACCTTCATTCGGTCGGTGAGGCCGAGACAGGGACCCGTAAGCCGAAAATGGGCAAAATGAGAAAGCGTTAAAAGTATGTCCAATATTGCAGCACAACTCCGTGCACTCAAGAATCGGCCAGCCGCCGGTGCTTTGCCTGTGGAGAGCCATGCGGCGAATAAGATCGCCTTGTTGCGTGCAATTGGCGGCGAGGAAGCAGTGGCAGTGGAAATGACCGCAACGAACGTCATGGGAACACGGTACGCGCTCTGGCTCTCACACTCGTTTATCTCTCGACCGGTTGCTGTGGGTGTTGCCGGTATCTTTTTGACCGCAAGTGGCTTGCTCACCACGGTGAGTGCCGCGGAACAGAGTTTACCTGGCGACATGTTGTACAACGTGAAGCTTCTCAATGAACGCACACAGCTTCAGCTTGCGTCGCTTGATCGCCGTGCGGTGTTGCATACGGAGTTCGCTGGCCGTCGTCTGCAAGAAGTTGCGCAGTTGCAAGCCGATACAACGGGTGTGAACACCGCGCTTGTTGCACAGACCATGGGTGCATACAAAAATGAGATCACGTCTGCCAATCACAATCTTCAAGAACTTCAAGCAACGGGTGATGTCACGACCGTGGCAACGGCCAGTCAGGTTCAGCAAAACTTAGTAACGCTCGACTCGGCGATGACGGAAGCCGCGGCATCTGCCACGACGCCAGAACAATCTGCTGCAGTTACGGATGCACAAACAACCACGCAAAATGCACAAGAGAACTCTGTAGCGGTCGCCGTGCAGGCACATCAAACAACGAATTCACAACAGTCGACACGAGAGCTTAATGAAATGTTCATGCGTCAGTTCAGTGCGATCAACGCGCGTCGGACATTCGACCTCCATCGCGTCGCAATGATTCGGGCTTCGCTCAACGCACACGACGAGTTGTTCGCAGCAACCGCGGTGGTGACCGAGGATGATCTTCGTCGGCTGGAGCGGAGTATCAATATCGCGGTGGCAGATGTTGCACCAGCGATGGATACCTTTGCGGCCGGCGGATATCGTTCGGCATTCGATGTCTTAAATCGTGCCGATGCTGTCCTTCGTGGAATTGAGGCGACACTCGCCGAAATAGAAACAGCGATTGTGAACGCGATCATGGCACAGCCTGATACCAATGATTCTTCGGAACCAGTGTCATATCCCGTTCCTGATACTGATACACCAACAGTCACCGATCCCACCGGTGACAACACTCCTTCGCTCAACAATGGAACCGAAACGGTGACACCGTAATCACCGTTTCATGGTTCCTTCGCGCGGTATC
This sequence comes from Patescibacteria group bacterium, assembly GCA_038078095.1. Taxonomy (GTDB): domain Bacteria; phylum Patescibacteriota; class Patescibacteriia; order UBA9934; family UBA9934; genus CAIKHN01. Next base: position 1,435 of record JBBUEW010000059.1, read on the forward strand.
TTTGTCTAAAAGGTACAGCGCGAAGGGATTGTGAAGACACAGTCCCCTCTAAGGTAAGCGTTTAAAAGGTCGAAGCCGCACGGCTGCGCTCACCTCTATTCTTCACCCCCATTTGGGGGAGAAAAAGGATCTAGCAAGTTATGCAAAATGTTCTTCAAACTGGGAAGCGTGCGTTGTCTGTAGCTATCGCTGCAGCCACGATTCTCTTCTCCGTCGGTGCAGGTTTGTTGCAGCCTTCGGTTGCAGCAGCCGCGTCGGCAGGCGACCTTATCAAGGGCACATCGCTCTCGACGGTCTACTACTACGGCTACGACGGGATGCGCTACACGTTCCCGAACGAAAAGACCTACATGACATGGTACGAGAACTTCGACGATGTCATCACGATTTCAGATAGTGAGCTTGCGGACTTGAGTCTTGCTGGCAACGTTGTGTACCGTCCTGGTTCGTACTGGGTGAAAGTCCAGTCCGATGACAAGGTATACGCAGTGTCGACCGATGGCTCGATCCATTGGATTGAATCCGAGGATGTCGCTGTGGATTTGGGTGGTTCCGATTGGAACACTCGCGTTCAAGATGTCCCAGATGTCTTCTTCACAGATTACGCAGTAGGATCTTCGCTCATGGCAGCAACGGCATATGACGGCATGTTGTACATGGATGGTGGAAACTACTACATTGCTTGGGACGGCGAAATGCGTATGGTCAGCTCTGCTGGTCGTAGCGCTAACGGCCTCCAGAGTGGATTCTTCTTGTCGGGTTCTGGTATCGATGACAGCAGTTTGACTGCTGGCGACGACATCACCTCGAGCATGAGTGACCTTATGGACCCAGCACAGACCGTGGAGGAAGAGAACCCTACAACGGGTGATGTAAGCGTTTCGCTTGCCTCGTCTACTCCTGCCTCGGCAACTATTCCCGACGCAGCATCAGGTGTAGAGGTAGCAACCTTTGCCTTCACTGCTGGCGAGGAAGCAACAATTGACGTGATGAACGTGGCTCTTATGGGCCTCGCGGCAACGTCGGACTTCACATCAAGTGGTGTGTACCTTTACGAAGGCGAAGAACGCTTGACGGATGGTAAGAGCTTCAACTCTTCCACGCGCAAGGCGGTCTTTGGTTCGCTCAATCTCGACTTTAGCGCTGATGAAACACGCTATTTCTCGATTGTAGTTGATTTGGCGAACACCAACGTAACCACCGATTTCTCGGTTGGTTTCGAAGGTGAGGATGATATCGAATCGAGCGGTGACGTTTCTGGTTCGTTCCCAATTTCGGGGAACACCATGAGCATTGTGAACTCGAGCGTTGGTTCAGTCACGATCACGGACACTGGTTCACTATCGAACCCAGTGCTTGGTGAAAATGACGCGATCATCTCTGAATTCAAGTTGGCTGTTGGTTCAACGGAAGACGTAAACTTTGAGCGTATTACGCTTAAGGTGAACGATGCCGCTGATCACGATGACTTCCAGCTCTGGCAAGGTGACGATTGGTTGGCCGAAGGTGAATACATTGGCGAGAAACTCGTCATGTTCAACCTCGATACTGCCTTCGCCATCGAAAAGGGCGCTGATCGCACCTTCACGGTTACTGCCGATATCGGTGGTGACGCTGCAGATGAGATCGAAGTGTACTTGGATAACAGTGCAGACCTCTACGTCGTCGGTGACGACTTCGGTTACGGCGTAACCGTTACCCGTACGGGTTTTGACGGTGGTGTATGTACCGGATCGGGTTCCGACGAATGTTCTTCCACGACCATCCAAGGTGGTGAGTTGACCATCGCGTTTGACGGTCCTGCAGCAGTAGATGTGAGCAGCACGGCAGAAAACTTCTCGCTGTTCGAAGGCGCATTGACGGCAGAGCGCAACATGACCATCACGGCCATGCCATTCTCGTTAGCCATCTCTGAAGCCGACGCAGCAGGCGACAGTACTTTGGAAGATGACCCAATTTCCGACATCCGCGTGGTGAACGCCGACACTGGCGATCTTCTCGCAGGTCCATTGGATTTGGCATCGACCGGTGCAGCCTCAGCATCAGAAACCATTTCGTTCACCGACGACTACGAAGTTGCTGGTGGCGAAACGCTGAACTTCAAAGTGACTGCCGACGTTGAATCGACGGCAGATAACAATGACACCTTCACCCTTACGATGGACTTGACGACGGGTTTGACCGCGGAAGACGACACCGGTGATGCAATCACCGACATCGTTCCAGGTGCAGACTTGGCAGGTAACGCACAGCGCATCGTGACGTCTGGTTTGACGGTGAGCTTGGCTTCAACGCCAAACGGCACCAAGACCTACGTTCGCGGTACGTCTGATGTGGAAGTAGTGGCCTTCAACTTTGCTGCCGCAAGTGGTGGCGATATTGAAGTGACCGACTTCAACCCAACCGTAAAGGTTGACGAAGATGGTGCAGGAACGTATGCCACGGGTATCGAAGGAACAACCTCGTCGGTCGCGCGCATTACGTCGTGCTCACTGTACGATGGAACAACCTTGGTCGACGGCCCAGAATCGGTAGCAAGTACTACCACGGGTAAGCTGCTCTTTGCAGACTTCTCGTACTGGGTAACAGCAGGACAGACCGCAACCCTCTCGTTGTACTGTAACCTTGCGAACGTTGCTCCAGGTACTGCCGACCTCTTTGCCTTCACTGTCATCGCCGCAACCGACGTGACAGCCTTGGATGCAGATGGTGACTCGGCAACGGTGACGGGTACGAACATTAACTTCGCATCCTCCACCCCAACAGCGATCATCAGTATTGCCAACGCTGGCACGATGACGATCACTGCCGCATCCGACCTTCCAACTGCAGACTTCTTGTTGACTGGCAGCAGCAGCAACACCGTCTCGAAGTTCCGTTTTGACTCGGCAAATGAAGCATTCACTGTCGATCGTCTCACGGTAACGGAAGAGCAAGCAGAAACGGATACGGGTACCGTTGATTCCACGGCGTACGCCAATAACGTATCGCTGGTGACCCTCAGTTACCCATGTGTGGTGAATACCAGCACATGTCTTACCGGAACCAACACGGTTAGTGGTGCACTTACCGGCAATGAAGTGACTTTCAACAGTCTTGTCTTCTACGTCGCTAAGGACAACCACGCCGAAGTAACGGTAATGGTGAGCGTTCCATCAACCGACCGCTCTGGTGGTTCGGGAACATCGAACGAGCGCATTCGTATGGGTCTTTCACGAGACACCACGAATGACGACCAGATCCGTGCGGTTGGTACAGGTTCTGGCCAAACGTTGGACGATGACGACATCGCTGTCGCCACTGCCACGACGGCCATGAACAAGTTCGTTATTCGTGAAACAAAGCCAACCATCGCTTTGAACACGTCGAGCCCAACGGGCGGAAAGGTTCCTGGCGATCAGGAAGTACTGCGCTTCAACGTTGCCGCTTCTTCTGGCGAAGATGTTGTTCTCAAGAACATGATCTTTACCTTTAGTGCGTCGGACAATGCGAGCTCGGGCTGGAACGATTGTGACGGTGATGCAAGCGGAATTGTGGTAGCAGACTTTGATCTGTACGACACCGCCGACCTTGCTACCGCCCTTGACATTGCCGCCGACTGGTCCTTCTTGGAGGGCGACGCAACGGTCTGTGACGCTGCAAGTTCTGGTGACAACCTTACTTTCGTGAAGTTGTCGCTGACCACACAGGAAGTAGTTCCTGCTGGTAGCACGTACACCTATGCGTTGTACTTCGACTCGACCGGTGCATCTTCTGTCAACGATGATTCCCTGCAGCTCGGAATCGCTGGTGATCCAATCGTGTCCACCCTCGTGGCACTTGGCACAGCTCGTACTGTGAGCGGTGCTCACACGATTAGTACCACCACGCTGACGGGTAGTGCTGCACTGGACACCACTGCTGATTCAGCAGTAGCAGTCGGTGACATCCTCGCCGCAGCCGGAGCAGAACGTATGTTGGTCGTTGCCTACACAGGTGGCGCATCGGCAGCAACGGTTCTCCGTGGTTACCTGGGTACGACCCAGGTAGCACTCTCCGGTGGTGAAGCGATCACTCGTGTTCCAGGTGCCCTGCTTTGGCAGGATGATGGTACGACGGGAGTCACGACGCCACTTCAGGAGTACTACGGTGCTCACCTTGTGGACAACCTTCCAGTTACCGGTTACGGTATCTCGTTCTAAACAAACGCGATCTGGCACTGGTACTGGTACGGTGTAACACAGCCAAAACCGCCCGAAAGGGCGGTTTTGGTCTTCCCACTCCTACCCTTTTCCCTTACACTACGGTTCGTATGAAATGTACTCGAAAACAGACCGTTCTTTTGGTGTCTGGTGCGATTCTTTTGCTGCTGGGAGCCTATGGTCTTTGGCGTGTCTGGCCCCGTCTGACGAACCCTTATTATGGCCTTACCACGTCTATCGACGTACAGATGGATGAAGCAACCCGAATACTGGTGCAGCAGAAAATTGACACTGCCCAAGCATCTCTGCTGGCTGCCGAACAGGCTGGGCAAAAACCGGATGATCAGCTGTATTTGGTCATTGCGGAAAATCAGTATCTTTTGGGCGACTTGATTGCCTCACGGAAAACATACGAAATCATCCTCGACCGGAATCCTATTTCCTATGTTGCTTGGAATTCCTACGGATCTCTTTTAGAAACCATGAACGACCTTGTGCCGGCCGAAAATGCCTATCGTCAGGCAATCGCACTGATGCCGACGGAAGAATACTACCGTGACTACGTCGACTTTTTGATGACGCATTACCCCGATCGTCGAGCAGATATCAAAGCAACGCTTGATGAAGCGTACCAAACACTCGGGCAAACCACCTGGACGATGATACTTTTGGGGGTGTGGTACTTTAATGAAGGCGACTGTGATCAAGGCAAGTCTCATTACCTCGTTGCAAAAGGCATTTCGCCCGAAAATAGTGAAGCGATTCAGAAAGAATTGAACGAGAAATTTACAGTCTGTAAAAAACAGTCGTAAAGCAAAAAAAACGTAGTGCCTGTGGGTACCACGTTTTTTTAATCGAAGAAACTTAGTTTCTCGCTAACTTAGTTTGTGGGTACTCAAGACCGAATCGATAATCGTCGAGTTTTGCGGAGATTCGTTGATGAAACTTTTGGGTATGGTTTGGTGCTCCAAAGAGATCCGAAAGTGTTTTGTCATCGACGAGTGGATTTTTTACGAGCCCTCGATAGTGGGGATAGCTTGACCACTGGTAAGAATCCAGTGTCTCAACATCGATAGTTTCGGGGATAGCAAGAGGATTTCGATGAATATATGTTGCAACAACATCAAGATATGCATCGGTATCTACGTGCCGAGCTTTGTAGGTCGTTTCAAAAAGACTACCACTTCTTTGATGCTGGCGATTAAATGCTCTGGTGTAACTTGTGCTCAACCTCTGCATAAATTGAGCAATCCCATTCTCTCGAGTTTGTTCAAGAAGCATATGAAAGTGGTTCGTCATACAGGCGTACGCATGAATATTCACTACATGTTTTCCTGTGTCGTTGTCATGTTTACTTCTTCCAGCAAAATACAGGAAAAGTCGGTAGTTCTCATGATTGCGAAAAGTTTTTCGTCTGTCGACACCCCGATTATAAACGTGATAATACTCACCAGTACTCAGAGTAAGATTCCGCATATGATGTTTTGCGGCCAAATAAAATTCCCCAGGCCTTTGAGGTGGGGAGATGATTCCATTCTGTTCCATTATCGACTTTTCGTCAAACGACGCTTGAAGAGAAACTAAGCTTCGCACTAACTTAGTTTCTCGTTAACTAAGTTACAGTAAGGTGGCCCTGTGGGTACTACGTTTTGGTTTGAGTAAAAATGTATGGGATACTTAGTCTATTCTATGCTTTCATGTCATTTTGTTCGCCGTAGCGCTGTTTTGCTTACCATCCTTCTTTTTCCATCGATTGTTTTGGCAAAAACACCGAACGATCCTTTTTATAGTGATGAATGGTATTTGCGTATTATCGATGCACCCGCTGCTTGGGATGTGACAACCGGATCCTCAAGTGTTGTGGTAGCGGTTCTTGATACCGGTCTTGATCTTAATCACGAGGATATTATTGAAAATCTTTGGACGAATCCTGATGAGATTGCGGATAATGGTAAAGATGATGATGAAAACGGGTTTATTGACGATGTGCATGGCTGGGATTTTACCGACAACGATAACGATCCGTCACCAGATCCTGGTGCTACTTCTTCAGCAGAGGCAACTTCACATGGCACGCTGATTGCAGGCCAGATTGGGGCTGTTGGCAATAATGATATTGGCATGACGGGAGTGAATTGGAAAGTGAAAATTATGCCTATTCGAATGTTGAATAGCCAAGGCGCTGGAACAGAATCGGATGCGGCGAATGCTATTCGTTATGCCATGAGAAATGGAGCAAAGGTGGTGAATTTGAGTTTTGCTGGGAGCGAGGCACATTCCGCCTTGCAAAGTGCGGTCAAGGATGCGTTTACCAATGACATAGTGATTGTTGCTGCCATGGGGAACAACGCGCAAAATACGGACAATAATCCTATCTACCCTGCATGTTTACGTGGTTCGTCTGATGACTGGGTTATTGGCGTAACAGCGTCCGACGAAAATGATGAAGGTGCATCGTTTACCAACTACGGAAAGATTTGTGCTGATCTTGCGGCCCCTGGAACAAATATCTTTGGTTTGGGGTATGAAGATATTGCAGCGGGATACTCGGATTCGTATCTCGGACCTTGGAGTGGAACGTCGATGGCATCACCACTCGTGGCTGGTGCTGCGGCTCTGCTCTTTGCGGAATATCCCACGCTGTCTGCGGGAGATGTCCGCAATATTCTTAAATTATCTGTTGATCCTGTCGACACCCGAGGATACAGCACCGGCGAACTCG
>JBBUEW010000060.1:0-5134 GCA_038078095.1 Patescibacteria group bacterium
GATGCAGATATACGAACAACGACGTCGAGAAGCCGATGTCGCGCTTCAGATGCTTTTGAGTCGTGCAGAAATGTCGCCAGAAGACGAGCGGACAATGCTTCGGGCCCAGGCAGCGCTCGTCGCCGCAGATGTCGCTCGCGTTATTGGCGACCCCGACGCCGATCCCGAACAAACGCTTCACGGCCTTACGTGGCTGAGCCGTGAACTTATTGCACGACGAGATCCCCTTATCGCTGGCGAGCGGCGTCGAAGAGCTGCACTGGAAGAAGATGTTCAAGCCGCGTGGGATCTTTTGGCTGAACTTCGTGAGGCGCGCGAAAAGGCGGTTTCCGTCCTCTGGGACGCAATCGATCGGGCGCCGAGCGACGAAGATGTTCGTCGGGCCGCGCAGGAGTGCGTCCCGCTCCTTCAAGAACAGCGAGATCTCTTGAGTGCTGTTGGTGATCTGGAGGGCGCCGCACGAGCGAGTACTTTATTAACAACAACGCAGAGACGACTGGAGGAATCGGGCCCGAAGTATTTTGATACTATGGCGAGCGACATCGTGGCGACGCTTGTGCCGGGAAGAATTCCGGTCGCTGACAGGCCCTTTGCACAGCGAGTGGCGGCAGAATACCTGAGACAAGGAGGGGGTGCTGTTCGCGACGGAGAAGTTGAGGAACACGTTGTCTCGCAGTACCGGGAGGTGCATCGAAGAACGGCAGCAACGCGCGACACGGGCGATGTCATACCGAAGAATACGTTAGTCGGTACGTAGAGGGGCGTTGACGGGAAAAAGAAAATACGGCTAAGATGAGCCGAATTCACGGAGGACTTGATGCGTCTCGCACCGAATTCAGCCCTTTTGACTTTCCGGTTTTGTCGTCAGCGCTGGACGGCGCAGGAAACTAAGCTTCTTCATCGTTGGTCTGGCCTCGAGGTATTCCTCGCGGTGGCGCAGGAAGCAATCGATCGGGAGCGGGGGAGTGGCGCCGACCCACCCGACTACCGAACGATCCAGGCCTGGCTGATCGGTTGGGTCCTCGACTATGCGAGCTCGCGCCGGGCAACCCTTCCGTCTACGGCCACGCTGGGGACGCTGTGGTTCGTTCTCGCGTCCCATCTAGAGGCCGCGCGCAATCCTGTGTCTGTCTACGAACTGGACGACGAGGCGCGGGCGTATGGCCGCTGGATTTTTCCTGACGGGGACTGGTCCGACGAGGATCGAGAACTCGGCGCACGCGAGTCCATCAGCCTGTACCTCTACGAACGAGGCGGCTGGGGACCGGACTGGTTCCGACCGATGATCGAGGAGTGACGAACGCGTGTCCCGAACGAGAATGCCCCGACGGGAAGTCGGGGCATTCATGCGTTTATGGGGTAACGAGCGGAGTGATGAGAATTCCTTCGATCGGTATGCCGCCGCTGGAACTTGGCGTGGAGACTGTTACGCGTATCGGAGTTGATTCGAGCGTGGCGCCCTCCGGTGTCGATGCTCTGGCGACGAGCTGGTACTCGGCGTCGACGCCAATGTTCCATGAGAAGCTGGTAATCGAGCTCGGGCTTGTCGTGCTTCCGATGACGGTGAGCGTGCCGGTCCAAAGATTTTGCGCAGTTACCTCCAGGTACGTGACGCGATCAGCATCGGGAACCTCGACGACGACGGTATATGGCGCTCCGCTATTTTCGATAGACTGATTTTGGAACGGGTTCGTGATGTGGAAGGTGGCGCTTTCGCCAGCCGACTCGCTGACCGTGATGCCGATGCTGTCGCTCGCGCTGTTGTCGACGTCATCGTAGATCGTTGCGGTGAGCGTATGGCGCCCGGCCGCGACCCAACTCGGGAGGGAAATCGATTCGCCATTCATGCTGTTGCTTGTTTCCACGACTGCGCCGTCGATTGCGTAATCCACGCGCGAGAAGGAACGGCGTACGCTGGCGTCGAGCGATGTCGTGAATGTACGACTGAGCGAGTCCCCGTTTTGTGGCGAGAGGAGTCGAATAGACGGTTTATTCTTTTCCGTGTGCGTATCGTCCCGTTCGGTTGGAATGTCTTTACATGTCGTCAGTGCGACTTCGCCACCCTTCAGGCCCGCATTGTGACGCGCGATCCAGCCCTGTACCGCGTCTTCCCATACTTGGTAATAAGGATCGCTGGCGGGATTAGAAGGGACGGCACCACGAGGGTCGTCTTTATTCACGTAGGTGAGAAGTGTGTGGTACTCACCGCACTGAACTTCCTGGCGGAAGCGATCCGGCGTGAGGTCGGTCGCGAGCTTTCCAGAAGATGTGTCGAGCGTGTAGGTGTTTGTAGGAATGTTTCCATCAAGCATGTCCTTGCCGGTCTTATCGATGGTCGGTGCAGGGAATGCCTCGATCGGAGAGTCCTCGAGTGCCTTTTGCATGAACTCTTTCCAGATTGGTGCAGCCACGTAGACCGCTTCGGCGTTCTTGAACATCTGTGAGCCGTCGGTATTTCCTACCCAGACACTTGTCGCGAGGGAGGGTGTGTAGCCCATGGTCCAGGCGTCGTTGAAGTCGTTTGTGGTACCGGTTTTTGCAGCAACCGGGCGGCCACCAAGCTGGAGCGCGCTGTTGGTTCCAAAAACATATGCACGAGCATTGTTGTCGGAAAGAACGTTGGTGATCATCGCGGCGATATTGCGATCGACTACCTGTTCGCCGGGATGGTCTTCAGTCTTCCACTCCGCGAGCACCTCGCCTTTCGAGTCCTCGATTTTAAGAATGCCGACAGTTTCGTGCTTTAGACCGCTATTCGCGAACGTGCTATACGCGCGCAAATGATCGTTCATGCTCACCTCTCCGCCTCCCAGAACGAGCGAGAGCCCGAAGCGAGAGCGATCGCCAAGCGTGGTGTAGCCAAGGCGATCGGTGAAGTCGAGCGCTTTGTTGATGCCCACAAGATACATTGTTTTAACCGCTGCGATGTTGAGCGATCCCTGCAGCGCTTTGCGCATCGTCAGATAGCCGTGTTCACCGCCGTCGTAGTTGTGGGGATTGTACGGACCGGTTTCGGTGGGGAACGTCGTTTCCACGTCCCACAAAATGGTGTTTGGTGTGTATCCCTTCTCGAACGCGGCAGCATAAATAATCGGTTTCATGCTGCTTCCTGGTTGAAGGGGTTGCTGGGTGACGTTTACCTGTCCTTGAATGTCATCGTTAAAGTAGTCGGCGCTGCCAACCATCGCGAGGACCTGGCCTGTTTTCGGATCCTCTGCCATGAGCGCTGCGTTGTTGAAGCCAAATGTTGCCCCCTTCGCTTCCACACCTGCATTGATCGCAGCTTCGGCGGCCATTTGTTTGTCGTAGTCAAGTGTCGTCGTCACGCGCAGTCCGCCGGTTTCCACTTCGCGCTCGGTATAGGTCTCTTCGAGTTTTTCTTTCACCCAAAGCACAAAATGCGGAGCAGTGATGTTGTTGAGTTTTGCGACGACGGGCGTTTCGGTTGCGAGCGCGATGGCGACGTCATCGTGCGAGGCGTATCCAAGCTCCTCCATGCTATTCAGAATCCAGTCGCGCCGAGCCTTGAGGAGTTCGGGGTCGTTGAGATAGCGACTTGGTTGTTTGGGGAGGGCAGCAAGAACAGCGGCTTCGGCGAGGGTAATATCCTGTACCTTTTTGCTGAAGTACGCCTGCGACGCCGCCTCAACGCCGTAGTTTGTGGAACCATAACCGATTTGGTTCAGGTAAAGTCCAAGGATTTCTTCCTTGGTGAACCGGTCTTCGACGGCGTAAGAAAGAAGGATCTCCTTCACTTTTCTGGTATATGTTTTATCAAGGGTCAAAATGACGTTTCGAACCATTTGTTGAGTAAGCGTGGATGCGCCCTGTGCCTTGCAGCCGCACTTGATGTTTTCGTAGATCGAGCGGGCGATGCTGAAGTAGTTGATGCCGTGGTGATTAAAGAATTGGCGGTCTTCGGCAGTAATTGTGGCGTTGATGAGGTTTTGGGGGAGTTGATCGTACGGAACGACGGTTCGTTTTTCATCTGCCGCGATTTCGTAGAGCAAATGCTCACCAGTACGATCAAAGATCTTTGTGGACTGGGCGACGTCGCGATTCGTAATGTCGTCTGGATCTGGAAGTGTGCTCGCAAGCCAGAGATATCCAAGAAAAAGAGAAAGCGCGCCCACCAGCGCTAGGGCAACGCACACCAAGAGAATATTTTTGAACACGGATCCTTTCGTAAGCGCCTTCAAGCGATGAAGGAGGGCTGCAACGTGCTTATTCTTGTGGAGCGACGAGCGATATGAGCCGTACCGTTGCATAGGAGTGGTAGGAAAAGTTCGATTGATTGTATGATACGTCGCGGTGGGGAAAAGGGCAAAAAACGAGGTCAATATTTTGGCGAATATAAGCCAAAAATGGCAAAAAAACCGTTGACAAAATTCCGTAAAAATGGTAGCATATTACCCGTGAAATACTTCGGCGAATAGCCGATGTTTTTATTTCCACCCATTATGCTGCACCGTCTCAAGCAAATCGTGAAACGCTCACCTATGGAGGTCGCAACGCTCGGCGCCTTGGTTATCTTGGCTGGCTACTTTGCCTTGCCATCAGCCGCCCGCGCCACTGCCGATGCCTTCGCGGTCGACCGCGCCACGGCGCTGGAGGTAGCGGCTATGGGCAACTCCACCTTGCCGTACGGCAAGCTTCCAGCGTCGGACTTGCGCAGCCCGTCGTACACCATGCGGGTGACCGCCACGGCGTACAACAGTTTGCCGGAACAGACCGACGACACACCGTTTATTACAGCCTCTGGAACGCATGTGCGTCCAGGTGTGATCGCGGCAAACTTCTTGCCAATGGGAACCCTTGTGAAGATTCCAGAGTACTTCGGTGATCAGATCTTCGTGGTGGAGGACCGTATGAATCCTCGTTACGATCAGCGCATCGACATCTGGATGGAGCACAAGGCAGATGCTCGCCAGTTCGGTGTCCGCACCATTGCCATCGAGGTGTACAAAGCGAAATAAAACAAAACCTCCGCGTATTGCGGAGGTTTTGTTTGGTGTCTTTTCTCTTTTACGGTTCAGAACTACACTCTATGGTATATGAAAAAGCTTCTTCTTTCTTTCGGTGCTCTGGTTTTGGTCTTGATGGGCGCCGGCTGTGCGTGGGGAGGGGGTGCTAA
>JBBUEW010000061.1:0-5208 GCA_038078095.1 Patescibacteria group bacterium
TAAGCGCTTCATCGATACTATCCACTCCAAAGAGATCAACGCCGGCGTCCCGACAAATACTGGCCGCTTCGGCAATGCCATGCCCGTACGCATTCGCTTTCACCACGGCACAAAAGTTGGACGTGGGCTGCAAAAACTCACGCAACGAGGCGATGTTCTTTTCCATCGCCCCGCGCGAAATTTCGATCCACGTTTTTGCGCCGTTCACTCCCATGTTACCGATGAGTGATCGTTGTTTGACCACCCATAAACGGACGAAGCACCTCTGGGATCGTGACGCTCCCGTCTTCGTTCTGATAGTTTTCTAGGATTGCAACGAGGGTACGACCCGCAAATGCCGTTGCATCATTGGTATGAATAAGCTCATTCTTCCCTCCCTCACGCTTAACCTTGGTATTCAAACGGCGTGTTTGATAATCTGTCATGTAATCTGCAGAATGTGTTTCTCGGTATTTGTCTTGACCCGGCATCCAGGTTTCGATGTCGATGTGGCGCGCGTCTGGATCGCCCTGGTCTCCTGTGCAGCACATCACCACCTGATATGCGATTCTAAGCTGAGTCGTGATGTATTCCTGAATGGCCACTAAGAAATCCTGTTCTGCAACACCATGTTCGTGAAGTGTGAAGGATTCCATCTCCATTTTGTCGAACTGGTGTAGGCGGATAATGCCCTTCATGTCTTTCCCGTAACTTCCTGCTTCACGACGAAATGCGGATGTGAATGCGCAATACCGCAGTGGCAAATCCTCTTCGCGGAGGGTTTCGTCCATGTGCAATGGCCCCAGTGTATGTTCGGCACTGCCGATAAGATACAAATCATCTGATGCGATGTGATATCGCTCATCACGCGGTTCAATACGTGCCATCTTCTGAAATACATTCGGACGAATAAAGAGTGGTGGAACCACCGGAAGAAATGCCTTCGGGGTTACCGAGAGTCCCGCCTTAGCGATAATCGTACTCAATATTGCCTCGTTCGTAAGGATAGAGAGAACAAACTGATGCATGGCATTTTGTAAAAGGACGAGGTCTCCTATCAGGTACGCAAATCGCGTACCAGCAACATCGGTACCGCGTTTTGTGTCAATAAGACCGAGTGCTTCGCCAATTTCCGAGTGTTCTTTTGGAGTGAAAGCGAAAGATGGGCGCGAGCCAACCTGACGGAGAACAACATTCTCGTCCTCACTCTTCCCTACTGGCGTATCGCTTGTTGGAAGATTGGGAATTTTAAGAAGGAGTGGGTCAAGCTCTGCACGAATTGTTGAGAGCTCGGCTTCCACTGCCGAACCATCGCCTTTGAGTTTTTTCCCTGTCTCAATATCCTTTGCTTTTGCAGCTTCATTACGTTGACGGTTAATCTCGTCGAGTTCTGCTGTCAGTATCCGTTCACGATGGTCAAGTTCAAGAATCGCGTCAATGTCTATGACGACATTTTTCTGCTCACATGCTCGCTTTACGGTATCGCCTTGTTCACGAAGGATTTTTATATCAATCATACGTTGCGCAAAATCGATGATTTATAACGTTCCGGTTGGTATGGTGAGAGGGTGCGGATGGTTGCGGTAGTAGGGTGTGTTTGGAAGTATCGTTCAAGGTCTTTCGCGAGATCCTGTTGGTCGTATCCCACAAAGATGATGTTGGGACGGATGTTGTTGAGCACGGTGTACGTCCCCATTTCCCGATCTCCCTCGATGACGATTTCGACGAGGCCCGACGAACGAAGTCCCTCTGCGCGCACTGTCCAGGACTGAACCGGTGCATGTCCCTTCATCGTGGCAACTGCATCATCAGGTGGCAGAACCACCGTCAGGTGATCAGCAAGTGTTCGTGCTTCGCGCAGCATCACTCGGTGTCCTTCGTGAAGCTCATCGAATGTACCAAACAGCAGTCCAGTGATCATACCTTTTCGGTACAATCGACAACGTCGTGATGTTCAACTGCGAGATAGTCGCTCAGAGTGAGGCGAACAGAATCGGTGAGCGATCCCGCATTGAAGAAAATATCGACGTTGTCGCAAAGACTTTGGTCAACGTGTGAAATGAATCCAAACAACGATCCGAACGGGGGAACGGAACCCGGAACGCATCCTGTGTTTTGCACAACTTCGTCCGCTGATGCAAAACTCCATCGCTCACCAACGAAGGTAGCGACTTTCTTTTGGTCGAGTTTCCGATCATCCGGCAACACGAAATAATGAAACTTCCCTGTCTTCTTTCCTTTGGTCAGAATCGCTTTGGCACCGGCGTGATGCGGACGCCCAGCGGGATCGAATCCCATCGCAGCGTCACCTGCTTCCGGTGTTGGATCGTGGTGTTTGGTCACGTAGGAAATCGATTGTTTCTCGAGCGCCTTCTTGATCGCCTCGAAGGCGTTTTCCGGGAGAACACGCGCCGCTGTTATTGAATCGTTCTGTACCGGTTTCAGCGTTGGGAAAGCGATTACCTCTTTGAGATTTGGTGCACCCGTAAGGAATGCCACTAAGCGATCAATGCCAAGACCAACACCACTCGTCGGTGGCATGCCGTGTTCGAGTGCCTTTAGAAAATCCTCGTCCAGGAATTGCGCCTCCTCACTCCCCTGTTCTCTTAATCCTTCTTGTTCCTCGAATCGAGATCGCTGATCGAGGGGGTTATTGAGCTCGTAGTAATAGAGATTCACGATCTCTGCACCCATGATCACCAACTGAGCACAGGCGCTCTTTGAGGTATCTTGAGGATTTTGACGAGCAAGTGGCTTCAGGTCAACAGGATAATCGAAAACCCATGTTGGTGACGTGATCGCGGCTCGACCTGTTTTTTTGTAGAGCGAATCAAGGAATTCTCCGAAACCAAGACAACCTTTGAAATCGATTTTCAGTCCCTTCGCTTTGGCTGCAGCAATAACCTCATCACCGTTTTTTAAGAGATCAATATCGATGTCACTGGTTTCGAGGATAGTTTGACGGAATGTTTTGCGAGGAAACGCCTGTGCAAAGTCGACGGTATTTCCTTCAATGGTGACGACGGTGGAACCAAGTCCTCCTCGAACTGATTCGCGCATCATTGATTCAATAAACGTGATGTATTCCTCTTTCTTGGCGTAGGCTTCATAGAGCTCGAGCATCGTAAACTCGGGATTGTGCGCGTAGTCGATGCCTTCGTTACGGAAGCAGCGGCCAATTTCGTAAATCTTTTCCATCCCACCCACCACAAGACGCTTCAAGTAGAGCTCGGTAGCAATACGGAGGTAAAAGTTTGTTCCCAGTGCGTTGTGATGTGTGACGAACGGTCGCGCGCTTGCGCCTCCGGGGACGGGCTGCAGAACAGGAGTTTCCACTTCTAAGAAGCCCGCGTCGTCCAAAAAACGTCTCATGGCGGCAACGAGTTTGGAGCGAACAATGAGTCTCGTGCGTGATTCTGGATTGGAAATGAGATCGAGCTCGCGCTGACGATACCGCGTTTCAACATCTTGAAGCCCGTGCCATTTTTCCGGCAGTGGACGAAGTGCTTTTGCAAGGATCGTTGCGGATTGCGCAAGGATTGATTGCTCGCCTGTTTTGGTGACGTAGGCGACACCACGCGTTTCAATGATATCGCCAACGTCGAGGTGATCGACGAGAAGGGTGTAGAGTTCCGCAAGATCTTCACGGCGCAAAACAATTTGTATGTCGCCCGATTCGTCTGCTAAACGCAAAAACGAAAGCGCACCGATATGACGCATTGCTGTGATGCGTCCCGCGACCGTTGTGGGTGTTTGTGCAGTAAGGAGGTTCTCGAATTCAACGCGAACATCGTTGGCCATTCGATCGCGAGTACTCCCCGCAGGATACGGCTCAATGCCGTGCTTCACGAGCGATGCAAGACGTTCACGTCGTACTATTTCCTCGGAAGTCGTTGTCATATGGTGCGATGGTAATTGATCTATTTCACCTCGACAATAATATATTTCGTGATTCCTGATGGCAGTGAGATCTCAACAGTCTCGCTTTCATTCTTTCCCATGAATGTACTGCCCAGCGGCGAAACGTTACTGATCTTTCCCGACATTGGGTCGGCCTCATTTTCTCCAACAATCTCGAATGTCTTTTGTGCACCGTTGACTTCCACCACAAACGTTGATCCCAAGCCGATCTGTCCGCCTCGCTTTTCTTCAACAACAACGGCGTCAACGATCATTTCCTGCAGTTGCACGATGCGTGTTTCATTTTGCGCCTGTTGTTCTTTTGCTTCGTGATAGGCAAAGTTTTCTGATAGATCGCCCATTTCTTTGGCATCACTGATTTTTTGCGCAATTTCCGGTCGCTGCACCTTGATGCGGTTCACTAACTCGTCCTTCATGTTTTGAAGGCCAGCAGCAGATGTATAGGTAACGTTATTTTCCATAGGATTTCAGGATATTCAGAGCCTCTCGCAAAAACAATCCCGCCGGTCTCGGCGGTTGTGTAAAAGAGTATCCCATAGCCCATTATACACGGTCAAGCAAGAATTTTAGCGTGTTCTGTTGGTAAAATACCAATCAAAAATGTCGCGTGCGATAGGGGTCGTGAAGTAGCTATTTGCTCCCTCTTCAACAATCACCGTCACGCAAATTTGGGCGTCTTCAAATGGGGCGAATCCTGTGAACCAGGTGTGTGGCGCACGTCCCGTTGCCCATTGTGCGGTTCCGGTCTTTCCCGCTGATGTGACGGAAAGTGTTTGAAGCAGCGTGGCACTTCCGTTGGTAATTGTTTGACGCATTCCATCGCGAACAACCTCGAGCACATCATCTGGCACAATTTTTATTGATTCAATCGGCGTGTCTTTGACGAGATGTGGTGTAAGAAGATTTCCACCACTCGCAAACACTGCAGTCGCACGATTCATCTGTAGCGGCGTCACCAAAAAGTCGCCCTGACCGATTGAGACGTTGTACGTATCTCCTAAATACCACGGCTCCCCTTTCGCCTGCTCCTTCCATGCTTTGCTTGGCAAGAATCCATCAGCCTCCACAGGAATGTCGATGCCCGTTGGAGATCCGAATCCATACATACCGGCGTATTGCATGAGTCGCTCGAGACCGAGTCCCTCGAACGACTCATTTCCTCCTCCAATCATATAAAAGAACGTGTTCACCGAGTCAGCAATCGCCTTCGTGACGTTAGTTTGTCCATGACCTGCCGATCGCCAGTCCGGGAACAGGCGATTTCCGAGCCAGATGCCTCCCGTCGAGAGGAAGCTTGTGGATGGCGTA
>JBBUEW010000062.1:0-3728 GCA_038078095.1 Patescibacteria group bacterium
GTCTTCCCGTCGATCTGTCGTTCGTAAACAACCGGCGTACCGCATAACGGACAGTACGTCACCACAATATCCTTCCCGCCCCATGAATCGTTGACTGTGTAGTGCCAGTTCAGAACTTGAATGGGATAAAAACGATGTTCGCCATTAATCTCAAGATCGATACCACCAAGATCGTCAGCGATGACCGCGTCAGAAGCAAGAACCGATGCGTACTTGGGATTCGTCAGCGCAGGAATGCCGTCTTCGTCGATTCCACTCTCGTAGAGCTGATCTCCGGGAACCAACGAGGTAACACCGTCGCGAGTGACCGCCGAGGCATACAATCCCCCATCAAGTTCCAGCCACGCTGCATTCGCCACCTGACGAGCGGAATACGCTTGATACCCCCACACCATCGCTGCAAACACCACAACCGCACCCACGAAAATACTCAGGTTTTGCTTTTGTTCTCGTTTCATAGATGGGAAGAGCGTAGCGAATTTTAGACAAAAGGACAACCAAAACGCGCAATGCCCCACCCCGACGCGTCGTCGGAGCAGGGCACCTCGTTGTCTGTCAGCCACATCACCATCCGCGTAAACGACAGGCTCCAACGATCCGGAAAACCAATCGCGAAAGCGCGCGTCCAGCCGGCCACAGGACGTTGTAATACCGGTCCCTGAGACGTTCGCCTGGGTCAATAATAATCATCACCATCGGAATTACAGGGAAACCAATCGTAACCACGAGGAGGATATTGAAACCCGGGTGAAGTGTGCCTCCCGTCACCTGAGTCGACCAGTAGTGAAGTGCAACGGCGCCGGTCGTCGCGGCGATCGCAGACCCGTACGTAACCGCTCCGGCAACCACCGACCAGAGAAAGGGGACGGCCCATTCCCGAGTGAACTCGTGCGTGCCCCTCCGTAGAAACCCGTCGACCACGTTGTCCATGAAACCTCGGTGAGCAACAAAAATGTAGCAAATATTGGCGAAATAATCAACCACTCCCCTTTCGGCGTCCTCATGAAGGTGTATGGGAGCAGGATGGGGAGTTTGATACACTGCCTGCAGCAGGCTACAAGTATTAACTATTGGTATCTATGATTTCCATCGACAAACCCGCACCAGATTTTTCCAACGTCACGTCGTACGAAAAAGGAGAATTCAGCAAAGTAAGCTTAAGCACCTATAAAGGATCGTGGGTTATCCTGTTCTTCTACCCACGTGATTTCACATTCATCTGTCCAACAGAAATCAAGGGGTTCCAAAAGCATGAAGCTGACTTTTCCAAGCTCGGCGCCAAAGTAATCGGTGCGTCGACAGATAGCGAGTGGAGTCACAAGGCATGGTTCCAGCGCGATCTTGCCGAAGTGCAATATCCAATCCTTGCCGATACCACCCAGCGCGTTTCCCGCGACTACGGCGTCCTCAACGAAGACGACGGCAGTTCCGATCGTGGTCTCTTCATTATCGACCCCGAAGGAGTTGTAAAATACGCCCTCATCTCTGCCGGCTCCGTCGGCCGTTCAGTAAAGGAGGTCCTCCGCGTCCTCACCGCCCTGCAATCCGGCGAACTCTGCCCAGTAGAATGGGAACCAGGCGAAAGCACACTTGGGAAGGCGTAATATGCCGATTGATCGTCAAATGCCTCCACGACAAGCCTTAGACGTTGCAAAGCGGCAACAAGAGACACTTGCTGAAGCACAAAGGAAGCAGCGAGAAAAAGAGCAAGTAATCGAAGAAATAAGAAAAGCAACTGCTGATGCCAAGAGTGAGAAACGTGAAGTTGCGTATGGAGCGAGTTATCATCGTAGCGTGATGTCCTCTCGACTCGTAAGTGGTGCGCTCGGACAAAATCCCCACTGGGACGGAGGAGAAGTCATGTACCCCACCTGGACCGCAGAAGATTATCAAGAAGTCTGTCAAACATTAGAAATACGCGTACCAACAGCAATGGAGATTGCACAACAAGAGGCTGAAACTCAAGAACGGGTTGACGCATGGGAAAGGCGCAAGCGAGAACTTCGAGAAAGTCTGGAATTTGCTGATGTCGATGATGACGTTCTCGGTGAAGAGAATCGCGAGGTGCTTTTTCGTGGTCTATGGCAAGACAATGAACAAAATCAAGAAATGATTTTGAAAAGGCTCCCGCCGGCTGTCCATCAACGATTTACCGCGCTCATCGCTGATGAATATTCAAACTTCAATCGACGCGACTGGGGTGTCGCAGTGATTGACCGCTATGCGACAACTATTGATGCATCCTATCTGCGACGTATTGGTCCGGTGTACCCATCGGCTGTCATTCGCATGATGTCTCGCTGCCCGAATACTGAAGACACGTTCGTTTTTCTGAGAGAACTCATTGAAACAAACGAGGATCGAGAAAATGCAGGAATGATGAGAGGTATGAAAACGGTAATTCGAGAGACGGTCCCACCGGAAGAAATAACAGACGATACGCAGGCGCTGCTTGATGAAAAAGAGGAGACAAACCCTGTCTTTACGCGACAAGAACTGGAGACAGTCCCTGGTCTTAGCTCTCGACAAATTCAAGAGTTACTTGATGCGCAGTTCGAAAACTAACGAAGTAAAACACGAGTCCCACGGCTCGTGTTTTACTTCTCACCCCCAAAAGAAAAAGTGAACTGATGCGAGCTCTCTCTGTAGGTAAAAATGACATTGGAAGCATTTCCCCCGGGCACAATTTGGACATTCACCGCCGCACCGATTGAAGAAGCAACGTGTACTAAGACACGTACAGCAATATCGAAACGACGGTGAATGATGTCCTCGCTCTTTCCCAAAAGGATAATATTCATCTTTTCGATATAAAGTAAAAATTCTTCGTGAAGTCTTTTGAGAATATCCTCATCACTATACTGGTCGGCAACATCCTCCACAGCGAGAAGAATATTCTCCTCCGTCTGGTGACGAATCTTCGTGGTAAAGAAATCTTTGTACGGTTTAAACGATTCGCTCCTCTGCGCAAAAGCATGCGCGATGCGACGACATGACGTGGTGATCCTTGGCCTCGTCCGAAGAAAACTTTCTATACCAAACTTTTTTACAAATCGATGGGCTAAAATAAGCTCCTCACCAATCCATGCTCCACAATCAAATCCAAGAACCTCCGCATATACATCTGCGCGAATGACGAAGTTTCCGCACCATGCACTCACAAAAGCATCTTCAAACTCTCCGGGTCCATAGGCATCTTCAAGCGCTCCTAACAGGGTTACAAAGGAACCAAAGTTCCTCATCGCATATGCTTCAGGTACGTAACGCTGTGACTGTGTTGTGACGATTCGACGATCCGCATGCAGCATCAAGAACTCCTCGAGGTAAAAAGGATCGATGTTGAGCGCATCAGCATCGTTATTGACCAGGAGCACTTCCGAGTCCTTTCCTCGGAGGAGAGCCAGGTCGTTGAGTGTTTTTCGAAGTAATCCGATTGGTACGGGTGAAGAAAATGTGTGCTCAAAGAAAGCGATCGTGTAAGGAGAAATACGTTGAAAATCCTCGATGGTTGTTTTTAAAGTCTCAAAAGAAGGATCTGCTTCGGAACGATTGAGGAAGAGAGTTAATTCAAAAGTTTTTTTACTCGTCGTTTGCTTTGTGTATTCTTTCAAAAGTGTAAGAAGATTTTTTTCAGACGAGTGGACAGGAATTAAAATCATCGCCCGAATATCTGACGTCGGAGACGGAAGAGAAACAGCGACGTCCACAAGGTACTGATAGTACTCTGG
>JBBUEW010000063.1:0-4930 GCA_038078095.1 Patescibacteria group bacterium
GGTGGGGACATCCAACGATGGCAGTTATGCTTGGACCGCTCCCAATATTTCGCAACAGAACGTGAGTATCCGCGCGCAAGCAACAGATTTGGTAACCGTGCTTGATAGTGATACTTCTGATGCTTTCAGTATTGGTACGAACGACACAGTTGATACGGATGAAGATACCGATACCTCGGAAGATGGCGATACGAGTGGAACGACGGACGGAGAAGCGAATCTCTTGCCAGAAGGAACATTCATGCGCTCAACATCGTGGAGTACGGTGTACTACATTGGTGCAGACGGTACACGTCGTCCATTCTTGGATGCGCAAACTTTCTTCACCTACGCCGACAATTTTGATGGTGTGATCGAAGTAACCGATGATTACCTTGCGAACTACATGATCGGCGCACCGATGCTTGCGAAGGCAGGAACCGTGCTCGTAAAAGTACAGTCCTTAAATGAGGTCTACGCAGTTGTCGATATGGATGGCGTGCTTACCTTACGCTGGATTATGACGGAAGACCTTGCACGGAGCATGTATGGCACCATGTGGGCCGACTATGTCATCGACGTGCCAGTAACTGCTTGGCCGCACTTCGAACTTGGCGAGGATATTGATTCCGCAGGTGACATCGAGACCGATCTCGATTCAATGCGCACACGCCTGCAACTTTCTACCATGTAATGCACGGTCAGTTATCCAAAAGTGTGGGCTCGCAAGAGCCCACACTTTTGTGTTACCGTAGAAACCAACATGTATGATTCAAGCAATTCTTCTTGCTGGCGGAAAGGGAACGCGTTTAGCGCCGCTTACTGATCACCTTCCAAAGCCGCTGGTGGCGATTCACGGGAAACCGATGATGCAGTATGTACTCGAGCATCTTCGAGCAGCAGGAGTGACAAACGTCGCAGTTTCTGTGGCACACCTTGGGCATCTCATCGAGAAAGAGTTTGGTGATGGTTCGAGGTTGGGAATGTCATTGACATATCTTCGCGAGCCCGAACCAATGGGAACAGGCGGATGGGCGAAACTCGTCGATTGGAAAACGCTTGATGATCACTTTTTTGTGGCGAACGCTGACAATCTTTTTTGGATTGATCTTAAGGCGTTCATGCAGCGTCACCGAGGGACGGATGCGATTGCAACGATTGCTGGAACAGAATTGCCGAGCAGCGATATTGTAAACTATGAAATCCTCCGAACCGATGATGAGCGTGAACGATTGTGCGGCTATATCGACCGTACGCAATCCGCAAAGGAACTTGAAGGTCGAGCATCCGGGCACATCAACACAGGGTGGTATATCATGACAAAGGACGTTCGCTCGTTCGTCGACGATACGCTTCCGTTCTCGAACGAAGTGCATCTCTGGCCGCGTATCGCCGCAAGTGGTCACCCCGTTGGCTTCTATCACGCCACAGAACCCTGGTTCGATTCCGGAACGCATGAACGTTTGGCTTGCGTTGCGTCATTTATCGAAAAAAATATCCTTTCCCCTCAATTGTAGTCCTTATGCTCGAATCCTCTTGGCGACAATCACAATCATCCTGGCGTGGACGCGTCCAGATCATTGCACTCTTTATTGTGATGTTTGTGATCGTCGTTGGTGTCGTTGGTTGGCAGTTTTCACAGCGTGCGTGGTATGCCGTTCCAGATCTTGATGCGCCAGCATCAACGATTTCCGTTATGCCCGGTGAACGATTCGCTGAGGTCGCGACCGATCTCGATGAGAAAGGTGTTGCGGACGCTTGGTGGTTGCGGGTGTACGTCCGATTGTTTGATGATGCAACGGTTTATCCTGGTGACTATCAGGTGGTGAAAGGATCAAGCTATCAGGACATCATGGTGGCGTTGCATGGTGCTGGTCGAGAGACGGTTCGTATCACGATTCCGGAAGGATTCACTCTTCAAAAGATGGGGGAGCGAATCCACAACGTCCTTGCCGATATTTCCATCGAATCGTGGAATACGGCCACTGCTGCCAATGGTCCCTTTGCGACGGATCCATTTGTGATTACTGCGCAGAAACCATCCGGTGTCGATCTTGAAGGGTACCTTTTCCCGGACACATATGAATTTGCGACCGATGCCACGGCAGTCGATATTGTGCGAACAATGCTTGGCACCATGCAGGCGCATATCGAGACGATCGGTCCCGTCAGCGGCGATGCAGCGGGGATGACGATTCATGAGGTGCTCACCTTGGCTTCGATCGTCGAACGCGAAGTACGTACACCCGAAGCGATGCAGAACGTCGCCGACATTTTCCTCAAGCGCCTCGACACCGGCATTGCGTTGCAATCTGACGCAACCGTGAATTACATCATCGACGGTGACGATCCAAGCCCGACATTCGACGAGACACGTACCGAATCGCCGTACAACACGTACCTTCACGCTGGGCTTCCACCAGGACCAATCGCCTCACCAGGGTTGAATGCACTCACGGCGGTGTTTCATCCAGCGTCGAATTCCTACTACTACTTCCTTACTACCGATGTGGGAGATATTTACTATGCCGAAACGTTCGATGGTCACATCAGTAATAAATTGAAATACCTCAAATAACAGTCAACGCCCCGTTTTCCAAAAGTAAACGTTGTGAGAAAAGGATTAGAAATCTGGATCGGGGGACGACGGATGCGGTTTGTGCTGCGGCGTCGTCCTCGTCGAATTGCCTCGAAAAAATCACAGCTGGAGTACGCTGCACACAAAGAGGCAGCGTCCAACTTGGTTCGATCGCGCCTTGAGTATTTTAATATAATCTACAGCTTCACCTTCAATCGTGTGTCGATTCGCAATCAGCGCACCCGCTGGGGCAGCTGTTCTCGAAAGGGGAATCTGAACTTCAGCTACAAAGTTGTCCTTCTTCCTTCTGCCTTAGTTGATTACATCGTCGTCCACGAACTTTGCCACCTGGGTGAATTTAATCACTCTAAGAGTTTTTGGAGCCTTGTTGCTCGAACCATACCAAATCATCGAGAACTCCGGGCACAGCTCCGAGCTGCCTCGGTGTCTCTTCGATAGTCTATGTCCACTTGGCTGCTCTACATCCTTCGTTGCGCCGACGACACTCTCTATACCGGTATCACGACCGATCTCAGGGGACGTCTTGCGAAACATAATTCAGGAAAAGGAGCGAAATATACGCGCGGTCGAGGACCAGTAGAAGTAGTCTGGCACCAGCGATGTGCTTCCGAGGGTGATGCCAAGCGTTGGGAAATGGAGATAAAACGATTATCGAAAAAGCAGAAAGAGGAACTCGTGAAAGCAGGGGAGGGGGGAAAGTAATTTACGGTTCAGTCACTTGCGTTACCGCATACGGACCGAGGGTGACGGTTGCGGTAATCTTTCTCGTGATTATTCCCTCGGTGAGCGTCAGTGTGACGGTTCGCTGCCCTGCGGCGGGTGTGGCGATTGCTAGAGTACATGTTGCATGGCCAATGGATATCGTCGTTGCAGAGAAGTCATTATTTTTTTTGAGCTGGATAAGGGTTTCATCGAAACAGCCCAGAATATCAGCACGAGTGTTCCAGGTAGCCAGGGCATCGTTGCTGTCGAGAAAGCCCTCAAAACTTCCTCGCGCCAGCACTGCGGCAGCGACAATGCTGGTAATGCCCATAATGAGCACGTTGAAGAGAAGGATGGCGCCTCGAGGATGTTGTTTTTCTACGATCATAATTCGATGGTATGTGGAGAAAGCGCAAACGTCGTATCTGCGGCAAATGTGGCATTGCGGTAGACGTTCCCAGATGTATTCAATAGTTGTGCATCAAGGCTTACACGCAATCCTGTGAGAACATTAGTGGTATTTCGAACGACTTCCACGCGCCATTGGGTAACATCATGTTCCGGTTCTGTGAGCCACACCGGTGTTGAACTGCCGCGTTGCAACCGTAATCGTCGAACGGTCTGATTCGTACCGGAAAAATTCACCGTCGTGCTGGAAACATCGATCACCACTGCTGCCCCGTTGGCATCCTGGAAACGAAGAATACTCGTATCGGTGGCGAGGGTAGACGTACTGACCAGTATAGCGTCCGCCTCGGTGAGACTATTGCTGACTTCCAAAAAAATAAGCGATGTGGATTGTTCCAGGCGCATACGCGCATCAAATCCGATCTGTTGTTGCCAGCTGTGTAAAACAAAAATCGTGAAGGCGGGAAGTACCACACTAAAAATTCCAATGTACACCATGGTTTCTAAGAGGGTAAACCCTTTTGGAGAAAAAGATCGCATACCATTATGTCGGGTTAAAAGGTGGGGATGTCCAGGTTGAGCCATCCGTAAAGGTAACGGTCATGGTCAGGGTGGTTCCGCTCATCGGATCATCAAACTGTCCCTTGTTTAGTTCCGCAGTAGCGCCAGCAGCCAGGACAAAGTTTTGAATATCAATAGTTTCACCGGAATCTACTTCATCGGTAGGCGTTCCTGGCCCGGTTTCTGACCAAACTTTTGACGTATCCATGAATAATTGACTGAGCTCTGCGGAGTTTGTCCAGGTAAAAGAAACGGTATCGATCGTTACGTTGGTGCTGCCGTTATTGGTAAAATATACCTGACGAAGCTGTTTCCCTCCCGAAAATTGCGCGCCACTAACATTAAATGACACTTGAGAGACTTGGGTGGGGGCAAAGCATGAGCCCTGGGGGTTTTCCCAACGAGTCCGGAGCGAGGCGAGTGTTTGGGTGTGGCTTCGCCCTGCCGAATCGATCCACGTTGTTTCACTGGTAATCTTTTTACTATCCGTATCAACAGTTCCTCCGCTCGTGATTATAAAACACTGGCTATCCCGAGAGATATCTTCGATCTTTATCACTCGGGTGGATCCGTCGGGGAGGGTTTGCGGGCCGGTCGTACCAACGGTCCAACGATTACTGGTAAAGGTAAGTGACCCCGTGGTTGTGTTGGTAAGATTCTCGAAAGTAATGGTCTGTAGCG
>JBBUEW010000064.1:0-12434 GCA_038078095.1 Patescibacteria group bacterium
ACGGCGGGAACGACTCCGGTTGATGGAAGTTGGGAACGTCGCCGGGAGTTGGATGAAACGCAAGAAAATTGTCTCGCACAATCACAAAGGCATTTGCTGATCGTAATCCCGAAGGAACCATATGCCACGGAACGAGGACGGTTGACGTCCAGCCTTGTGCGTCCGCACGGTAATCGATTTTGGGCTGCCAGTCGAGGTGTTCGTTACTTCGGACGCGGGGCGCCGAAAAACTGAGTGCCAAAAAATGCCCTCCCGCCCCCAACTCCAGTTCAAAATACCCCTGCTCTCCCGCCAAAAAACACTCCACCACATCGTATTCCCAAAGGTTCGCTACTCGCGATCCGATCGATACATTTTCCGGGATATTCGGCGCCTGCTGATGAGGTAACGACATCTGGATTTCCAGTCCGTCATCCTGCCGCGTAATCACAACCGTGCCGTGAAGATTTTCCTCCGTGCACGGTGTGCCATTCCAAAATCGATTCACGGAAAATACGATTGGAGAATTCATAGATTCTTCATACATCGAAAAAGTCTCTCCGCGCAATGTGGACAATGTTCATTTTGACCCTGTGAATAAATGACTTTCGTGATTTCTTGAAGATTGTTACGCTTTCGGTCGTAATTTACTCACTTACCAAAACCGTATGGCAGCAAAGCGTCTCACCAAGTCACAGATCATGGCAGAGCTCTCGGAACGCTGGGGCGTTTCCAAGAAACAAGCCGGCGAAATGTATGACAGCTTCGTGGAGTTGGTGTACGGCGAAATCAAGCGCGCCGGCGAAGTTGCATTCCCTGGTCTTGGAAAGATGGTAAAGAAGGCACGCGCTGCTCGTATGGGCCGCAACCCAGCAACCGGCGAGACCATCAAGATCCCAGCAAAGACGGTGTTAAAGTTTGGTGTGAGCAAGGCCGCAAAGGAAGCATTGCTTTAAGCAATCATCCAAAAACACCAGGCTTCGGCCTGGTGTTTTTAGTTCAAAAGATACCTTGCCACCCCCTACTTTATCTTTTTTGAGATTCGTGATATATTTTCCCGTCGTCTTGCTCCCCGATAAAGAGCGAGATTGATCAACGACCTTCACGTTGCCATTATGAAAACGGTCTGCAACAGAGAGCGCCGCAGAGTGCTCTTGTTGTGCAAACAGCCCGTCGGATCAATGGCGCACTCCGACGCTCCCTCCGGGGGGCGTCGGTTTTACTATTCTGTCTTGAGATCTTCCATTCGGCTTCGCAAAAGAACAGTTAGGGTTGTAACGATTCTCCTTCCGACTTTCCATCAACACGGAGACCTACAGAGGTGACCGTCGGGAACTGCTTCAATGTTGTCTCGATCTGCGCACGAATTGCCGCCATGCGACACGATCCTCCAACATCAATTTCCTTACTCAATTCAACGTCGACCACACCATCCTTGATAGTAATGCTTTTGATCGTCACATCATCCGGAATGGCAGTCTTGTATCCCTTCGCCTGCTCGGCAGCATTCGGTCCAGCGAGGAGCTCAGAGAGTGCGGCGTGAGCAGTGGCTACCGTTTTTGCAATGCGACGTTCGCTTGCCACCACCTGTGAACAGTCCGTCGTATTCGCTGACGATGTCCAGTACGTCTTGATCACCATCGTCTCAATGGCCGAAAACTTCACCGGAACTCTCGCCAGGTCGATCACGCTTCCGTCCTTTGCACTATGCGCAAACACCTCGAGCGTACCCGTGGATCCGGTCGGCAAGCTGTACGACGTCGTAATGATGAAATCACCAAACTGTCCGACATCCGGCGCATCTGCCGTCCCAAATCCTTCAACGAGGACAGTCGTCTCATCGCTGTCGAGCAAACGATAGCTGAACGTATTTTCAAACACACGAGCACGACCGGTCACCACGAGCGGTAACCCGATTGTATCGTCCGCATGCGGACTGGTCACAACAATGTTTCCTGATGCCGACGACGTTTCTTGAACGTCGTCTAATGGCTCACCTTCGCCGTCGCTATTATCAACAACACCAGCACCGCTATCTGTATTCTGTCTCCAATCTGCGGGAATAACCGACCAGTCAAAAGAACGAAGTGCGAACATCCCAATGAGCACACCTGCCACAAAGATGAGAAGCACGAGAAAAAACCGTGACACAGGATTCGACATAAGGGAAGGATTTAAAAGCTCAAGTGGATCGTATCACCAACCGCGTACTTGTGCAGCCCACATCCAGGGGATGACTTTCGCCCGAATGTTCCGCGTGAATCGTGGTGATTGCGGTATACTTTGCAGCATATGAACGACCGATTAAATACCAACAACCGCTAGCCTATGATCCAGGTGAGCGTGATCGGACATGGCGAAATTGGCAGCGCACTCACGCATATGTTGGCGCAGCGGTCCGATATTGTGGTGGAGTCATGGGATAAAAATATCGACATCGTCCCTGGGCAAAAATCGCTCAGCATCATCATCCCTTCAAGCGACGTGGTGTGCATTTGTGTTCCAACGTGGAGCGCACGATCAGCCTTGCAAACAATCGCACCACTCCTCGCCCCCCAAACAATCGTCGTTACCCTCTGTAAGGGATTTGAAAAGGAAACGTGCATGAATGCGCACGAGCTCTTCCGTCGAAATCTACCGAGCACCACTCCCCTTGTTTTCCTTGGCGGACCAATGATTGCCGAAGAACTTTTGGCTGACACCCCCACCATCGCGCTCGCCGCGAGTGCAGATGCACGAGCACGTCGAGCGATAACAGAACTGTTTCAAGGGACAATCTTAGCGATCCGTGAAACCGACGACGTCGACGGTGCGATCATGGCCGGAGCACTCAAAAACGTCTACGCACTCGGTCTTGGCATCGGTGATGCACTCGGCATCGGCAGCAACGCACACGGCGCACTCGTGGTCATCGCCGCTCGCGAAATGGCGCTGATCGTTCAAAAAAGTGGCGGCCGACCAGAAACCGCATTCGGCCTTTCTGGACTCGGTGATCTTGTGGCAACGGCACAAAGTGCCAACTCGACTAACTACACAACCGGCATCCGTTTCGCTCAAGGACTTCCCCCACTCCGAGGCAGCGAAGCACTCAATACAATCACCTGTATCGCAAGCACCCTTGAAAACCTCATTCCAAAACTTCCTTTCTTAGAGGCGATCCGTGCCGTCGTTCTCGACGGAAAAGATGCGCGAGAAGCCATGAAAAACGTTCTTTCCTAATCGCCCCGTCCCCCACAGCCGCTCTTGCGGGATACCGGTGTTCGTTGAACAATGGAGAAAATCTTATATTTCTTCCTATGTTCCCGTTTATTGTGTTCGTGGTGGTCGTGGTACTCCTTATTTCGCTCCGCCAAGTAAACCAATACGAACGCGGCGTCAAATTTCTCATGGGACGCTACACCGGTATGATCGATCCAGGATGGCGCGTTGTTATTCCTGTTTTTCAATCGATGACAAAAGTTGATCTTCGATTGAAAGCGATCGACGTTCCGGCGCAAGATGCCATCACCAAAGACAACGTCTCGGCCAAAATCAACGCGGTTATTTATTACAAAATTGTCGATTCTGCTAAAGCAATTCTGGAAGTCGAGCACGTCCACTGGGCTGTTTTGCAGCTTGCCCAAACCACCATGCGCAACGTCGTTGGTGAAGTAACGCTCGACGAGCTTCTCTCACAACGTCAACAAATCTCGAGCCGTATTGAAGAGCTTGTCGAGAAAGCAACTGGAGGCTGGGGCGTTCAGGTGACGGGCGTCGAGCTCAAAGACATCAACTTGCCCGAGAGCATGATTCGCACCATCGCGAAGCAGGCCGAGGCCGAACGCGAACGACGTGCGGTTATCATCAACTCCGAAGGTGAAGTGAGCGCCGCAGAAAACCTGGCACGCGCAGCACAAATTCTTTCCGGATCCAACGGCGCGCTGCACCTTCGCACCCTCAACTCCATCAACGATATTTCGTCCGATCAATCCAACACCGTCGTCTTCACCTTGCCACTCGAAGTACTCAGCGCAATCAGCGGATTCAAAAAACAGTAATAGTCCCGTCTTGCCCAGATTGGCCTTGCATAGGACTCACACCGAAATACGCATACTCGCCGAGACCGCGAGCGGCATCGAAGCAGGTACAAGCCTCGTCGCCCAAAATTCGTTTCAAAGACTGAGCCACTGGGCTCAGTCTTGATTTTTCAGCCAACATTGGCTATATTGCTGCTACTTCCGTGAATTTCCCCACGGATTGTGAGGCCATTTGACTCTGTTCATGTCTTTCGTGTTTTTCTCCTCTGCTTTCGCTGGTGACTCGGCTACACCAACTGCAGCGGATAGGGCAACCATGCAGCGGCTCGCAACGATGGCGATCGCTGTCATCAAGGCGAAGGGGATCCCCATCCCCACAGCGCCCCTGCCGAACACCAACCCGCCCGTGACTGCCAGCGGCTGGTTCTACAACGCCACTACATCCTGCGGAGGCGTCAAAAGTGGCGCAACCTACATGACGGCGTCGGATGGAAGCAGGGATCTTTCCATGGCCTTCTTCATCCCCATTGGAGACAAGGGTCCTGACGTGATGGTCGCTGTACACGACCTCGGAGCCGACGGAACGGCCGATTTCTCCGAGCAGACCGGGGACGGTCCGCTCCTCCCGGACCAGCTCACCCATGAGCTGTTCTACGGGGTCCTGGACTGTGTCATCAAACCGCTGCCCCCGAAGAAGAAGTAGGGCCGCCGGAGCACAACGCACCGCCGAGTCACCAACCGCCAGCACGGGTGGGGTGCTCGGTGGTTTGGTTTAGAGAGAAATCTTGTTTGATACGCAGAAAGAGAATAAAGTGATCGTACTTCCTGCACGAATCGAGGAAGCACTCCCGAGGATTCACTCACATGTTCGCACTGCTCTTGTCTCTCGCTCTCCCCGCCGCCCACGCCGCCGATCCGGCACAAGTCCAGTCGGCCACCGCGGTCGTTCTCGCCCAGGGGGAGGCACTCGACCCTGCGTACGTTTCGATCGGGGAAACAAGGACACGTATCACCGGAAAAGGGCTCATCGTGACGCCCTGCGGCACGTATCCCTACGCAATCGCTTCGTTCATGACCAGCAAGGACGGGGCCGTCAAGGTGATCGGGTTCACCATGCGGATAAGGTCGGGCGGTGACGTCACGGTCACGGATACCGACCTCGACGGTGTCACCGACGACCAGCTCTCGAGCGACGGCGCCCCGAACACCGTCAACTACCAGCAGATCTACGACGACGGGGTGGCCTGCACGGTCGCCGCCAAGAAGAAGTAGACGCGGCAGACGCCCAACGACACCGAGTGCCAAATCGCCGAGAGGGGCGTGGGCGCTCGGTGATTTGATTTATAAAGCTATCGCTACTTGTCAAAAGCCAAGAAATCGGCTAGGATAAGCCCACTTCCTGCACAAATCGAGGAAGCAACTCCCGAGGAACTGTCCGATGATCAGTCTGCTCTTGTCTCTCGCCCTTCCCGCCGCCCACGCCGCGGACGCCGACAACGTCGCGCTCGCCATCCAGATCGTGCAAACCAAGGGGACCGTCCTCCCCACCGAGACCGCCACCACCACGATGGGATCGGGTGACACTACCATCACCGTACAGACCGTGCTGCACAGTTGGGGCTATCGCAGTTTCGCCTGCCAGAACTACCCCGCAGGTGTAGGTGTCTTCTACCAGACCGCTCTCACCGGCGGGCTCCAGACGCTGTCGGTGGACATCAAGACCCCCAACACCAACCCCGGCGCCAAGCCGGGCGAGATGGTGGATCTGATGTTCATGGACGTCGGCGCGGACGGCGTGGTGGACCAGAAGCGGACCACTCGCGATCCCGAGGCGCGGAACACGACCATGGCCAACGCCCAAGCCACCTACGACTACGTCCTGGGCTGCCTCGCCGCCGGGGGCTGATCGCCTCGGTGACGACAACGGCATTCCACAACGACGCGCGCCGCCTCACCCAGCAAGGAGAGGCGGCGTTGCAGTTTAAAAAACTTTTCATTTCAAAAATCACTCACTCCAAAATCCCCATCCTGAGGCGCATGCCGAAGGACCCCCTGATGACTATCGGAGGCCTCCCGTCGTCATTTGGAGGCCCTTCGGCGTTCGCCTCAGGGTGGTGTTGAGATGATTCAAACTTGCATCGCTCTTACCTCAATCGCTTATTAATCACTTCCATCACCACATCAATCGCCCCGGCAGGAATCTTGGAACGCACGCCGTCTATTTTCCCATCAATGATCGCCTGACGAAGGACCGCGCCATCGATACCGGGAACGGGGACAATTTTCTTCGTCGCGATCTTCTTTTCCTCAAAAGCTGCACGGATATCATCTCGCCCACTCCACACCAATGGTTCTTGTGGATGACCCGAAGCGTCTAACACTGCATCCACCCATTCCCCTGCCGTTGGACGATCCGGAACGTCGACAATAGTGGCCTCCGTAATATCTGCCGCCAAAAGTGCTGAACTAATCATTTCGCGGCGTTCGGCAATCGTAAACGGATGATCGGCACCAGACTCGGACTTCCCGTCGCAAATAACGATCGTCGCGTTGCCGTGAATTTTCATCATGCCTTGAACAACAAGAAGGTGTCCTTCGTGAAACGGTTGAAAACGGCCGGGGAAAATACATGTCGACATAGATACTTCAAAAGCTTCTGTCATTGCGAGGCCAAAGTCCTTAGTGGCCGAAGCAATCTATCCTAGATTGCTTCGCTTCGCTCGCAATGACTGAAATCGAGGAATTGATAAAGAAAGTGTATCGCATTTAACGGGCGGTGATAACACCCAGTGGAACGTCGATTTTGGAGAGCGTTGCCACTCCTATTCCCTTCGATGCTAACACATTAAGGTACCCAACCTGGTCAGGATCGACGCCGGCGATGTGGACAGCAATCGAGTCCACGGCCACCGCATCAAAACCGGCAAGCACTGATCCAATGGTCGTGGTACCGTCGACGATGGCCAACTGACATGGTTTTTGAGCATACACATCCGCGATCACCGCATCGCGCAACTCGCCCTCCAGCCAGGGATCGTGCGTGATCACTGTTCCTCGGGAACTTGCCCGAGGGGGAACGATCCACGATTGAAAAACCCACTGCTCAATGGAAAGTGATGTTCGCTGTGATCGATCGGGAATCATCGATGCGATCGAAATGATAAAATCGGATTCCATAGCAATACGTTGTCGACGAATGGGCATACGCACATCGTCGGCACGCGGAATTGATCCCTCAACCAGATCTCGGTCATCCGTTCTCAAAACATGAACTGGCGTGCGCGAATGAAACTGCACAAAATCCATCACCGCCTGTGCGGCGGTGATATTTTCTCCTGCCGCAATCACGATCGACTTCGCTGCCTTAATACGATCAACCAATGGGAGACCTAAATCGTCGAGCACTTGTACACCCCCCTCGCCTGAATGATTCGCCGGCGCAACCACGACTCTGCTCATATACGCCCAGGATACATACTCGTCCCCAAACAAAGAACCCAGCGTGTGGGTTGGGTTTTTTGTTTTAAAGATAATTACTTAGCGCGCAACATGTTCCGCTGCAGGGATTATTCTTTTTGCCAGAGCCGACAAGTTAGGACTCTTGTGCTCTGGATGTGCCTCTCTAAATTCACAAATTTCTTCCGGTGTCATTTCGCGCAAACCTTCATCGCGGAGCGCATCCTTCAGCCGTAGTACGAGGTCCGCAGGTACGTTTCCATCTCCAATATAATTGTATTGGAGCAGTAGTCTACTAATCTCAGGATCCTCTACCTCCGTCACCACAACTCCTTCTTCAAGAGTTGGTGTTATCCGGAAAATACGTCGTGGAGTGTCATCCCGGACATCGCCCCTCGCCCCCTCAGTCAGCTCAGCCATAAAATACTTAAATTATTTGTCAAATACAATGTAACATATTGTACCTTCCTTTAAAATACTTTATGAGCCCAACGTTATCAGTCGGTTGAACCACAAAAATACCAGCCAAAGGGCTGGTATTTTTGTGGTTCCGAGACATGGATTCGAACCATGATTCACGGCTTCAAAGGCCGCTGTCCTGCCTTTAGACGATCTCGGAAGGCTGGGGAATGCAGGCAGAGTATGAACGAAAAGTGGTCTTTCGGCAACGGGGGAAGGATGAAGGTCGTTGGAGCAGCAAAAAAAGTAGTCTATGATGCCTTCAAATATGAACAAACTATCCATCAAGGCTTGGCAGTGGGGACTGTATGACTTTGCCAACTCGCTTGCGAACATCGCCGTCTCTTTTTACTTCACCCTGTGGTTTGTTGAAAATCTCAAAGGCACAGAAGCTGGCATCAGTATCGTCGTCGCCATCGTCACCATTCTCTTACTCTGCAGTCTTCCTCAGATCGGTGCTCGCGCCGATCACCACGGACACCACGCTCGTCTCCTCACGATTCTAACCGGGGGAACGATCGTAACACTCTGCGCTCTCGCCTTTGCTGCCTTTTCCATCAAAGAACCTTCACTCTGGTCGAGCCTTCTCATCCTTGGAATCTACGGCGTCTTTCAATATCTCTACCAATCGAGCGTCTCCGTCTATACTTCCCTTCTTCGTTTTGTCGGCACCATCGGCAGTAACGAGGAAGTTCGTGTCGCCGGTGTCGGGAATGCTATGGGACAACTCGGCAACGTGATCGGCCTCCTTGTTGCACTCCCCGTCGCGACAACATTCGGACGTCCCGCTGCATTTCTGAGCGGCGCGATCCTTTTCCTCCTTTTCGTCCTTCCCGCGCTCCGTTGGATTCGTAAACTCGAAACAAAAGCACTCGTCGCTCCAGCACCGATAAAATTCATCGCTGCCTGGAAAGAACTTCGCCGATCGCCAGACGTCTTTCACTATTTGGTGGGTTACTACTTGTTTGCTGACGCCGTGCTTACCCTTCAACTTTTCCTCACACTCTATTTAACGATCGTTGCCAAACTTTCCGATAGCGCAAAGACGCTCATCATGGCCGCCGCCCTACTCGTTGCCGTCGCAGGAGCAATGCTCGCCAAGTACATCGTTCGACGAATGTCGGTGAAAAAAGCGATCGAGACTTCCATTCTCTTCTGGGCGATTCTTCTCACCCTCTTCGCACTCGTCAGCCATCCGATTCTCTTTATCATCATCACCCTGCTCAACGGTTTCGCGTTTGGCGTGCTCTTCTCCCTTTCGCAAGCCTACTACTCCACCCTCGTTCCCCCAGAACAACAAGGACGCTACTTCGGCATCTACACCATCTTCGAACGCGCCTCCTCCCTCCTCGGCCCCCTTTTGTGGAGCGTTGTCATCATTGCCTTCAGTAGTTACGGCGAATGGCGCTACCGCTTGGCCGTCCTTTCCCTTGCTTTCCTTGTTCTTCTTTCTCTTGCCTTTATTCGCAAAGTGAAAGACTCGTCAGTTGCTGAGCAGCAATAAACACACATTACAAATTCATTAAGCGACGAATCTCCGCCACAAGATTTGCGTACTTTGCTGGCCACGTATCACCGTCGATCACGGTCACGTCGGGATGATGATCGCTCCAAGCTCGATAAACGCCCTCTCCCCGTTTCAAGGCAAAGGCATACGGTTCAAAGCGATACGTATTGATAACATAGTGAGCTTCTGGCGGAGCAGCCAAAAATAACACGTGATCGACGCCAGCAATCAAATCCGTCACCGTCATACCCGTCACCGACAGCAATTCGCTGACACCGCCCTTAAGGTACCCAGCGCCATCAAGTGTGTGACGGTCGAAAATCACGATTCGTTTTCCAAGACGTTCCGCACGACGACGTGCAAGGAATGATTTGTGGACGCTATGAGCGGCCACCAGTCGCTGAAAGGATTGTTGAGCCTCCATCGGAAGCTTATCGAACGCATCATCATCACGCATCTCGTGAATCGGGATGAGCTCTGCTGCAGATTCTTCAACAAAGAGAATCTTCGAGCCCAACTCCGCATCCGCTGCGAGTTGACGAAATGCAGTCGTCTTTCCGCTACTTGGAGCACCTGATAAAACGATAACGAGAATCTTTTCCATGTTCCCCATCTTACACCCGCAAGTATCGACGCATGGCAAAGGCGGTCGTGCCGAGGCCAAGAAGAGAGAGGACGGCAAATTGTGTTCCAAAAAGATAGAGCGCGTTGGCTTGATAGTAGGAAACTAAGTTCACATCAACACCCGCAAAAAACTCACGAATCGCTGTGTCGGACGTGTAGAGGACAGCGGCAGTGATGCCCGCCATCAATCCTGTTGCGATGAGGGCGTAGAAAATTGATTCCAACAAGAAAGGACCACGAACGAACCAATCGTTAGCGCCAACGAGTTTCATAATACCGATCTCGTCACGATGCACGTAGATCGCCACGCGAATCGTATTGAAGACGATGAGGATCGCGATGAAGCCGAAGAAGGCAGCAAGGGCGAGGAAGCCCATACGAACCTTGTTTGAGAATCCACTCAAAAGATTCAGCGCCGATGAATAGTCGGAATAATTCTTATCCTTGATGTATGGCGAATACTCCGGCGTTTCGAGCGCCTGCAGAATGAACGGAAAATCTGCGGCGTTGTAGGCACGAATCTTGAGTGCTTGCCCAAGAGGGTTACCATCCGTTTCTTCGAGCGCAGCCAAAATTACCGGGTCCGCTCGGTGATACTCACGAAATGCCGACAATGCCTCTTCTGCCGATTGATACGTCACTTCTTTGACTTGCGACAAACCGAGTAGGTAACTGCGTACACCATTCACCGTGTCTGGCGCGACATCGGATCCAAAGTACACCGTTACCTGAACTTTCCCCTCAACACTTTTCACCGATGCATTTGCAAGCACGTTGAGCACGATTACTGAGTTGATCGTCAGCAACGTTAAGAGGAACACCGATGTTGTCACAAACGACAACCAAAAATTTCGCATCATGCTTTGGAGCGCGAACTTGATGATACGAAAAAACGATCGCATATTAGGCTAAAAGATATTTACCCTTTTCGGCATCAGACGTGACCTTCCCATCACGCAACGTAATCACGCGCTTGTGCAGCGCATTCACAATGTCACGATCATGCGTTACAAGAACCACCGTCGTGCCGAAATCGTTGATCCTTGTAAACAGTTCCATGATCTCGCGAGCAGTGATTGCATCAAGGTTTCCTGTTGGCTCATCGGCAACGATAATTTTTGGACGATGAACGAGCGCGCGCGCAATCGACACACGTTGTTGTTCACCACCAGACAACTGACGAGGATAGCGATGCGCCTTTTCGCCGAGGCCAACGATCTTGAGCACCCGCGGAACCACTTCGCGGATGCGTTTACTGGAAACACCAGCAACCTCGAGAGCGAACGCTACGTTCTCAAAGGCGGTTTTTTTGGGAAGCAATTTAAAGTCTTGAAAAACCACACCAATCTGCCGACGAAGTGCCGGAATTTCTACCCGGGAAATCTTCGAGATGTCCCATTCCCCGATGAGGATATGCCCGCTCGTTGGTCGTTCTTCGGCAAAGATCATTTTGGCCACCGTCGACTTTCCCGAACCGCTTTGGCCGGTGATGGAAACAAACTCTCCAGCCTCGATACGAAAACTCACACCTCCTAATGCGTGTGTGTTCGGCGGATATGCTTTTGTCACGTTTTTGAACGTGATCATGCGGAGAAGTATAGCATGACGAACCCGACCTAATCTTTCACCAAATCAAACGAAAACGTCGCGTCACCGACTGGTGCCACCACATGCACGAAATCGTTCATCAGATCGTTGAGAGTATATGTTGTGGTGTAGAGCGTTTTGTTTCCAACATCTTCTGGAGCACTCGGGACATCGGGGTAACGAATAGTCACCTCGTAGACATCTGCCGTCGCAAACAGAACCGGTGCTTGATACAGCGCATACATCGTCACCGCTTTCTGCTCGGCGGTACATGTATCGAGGAGCGTCGTAAGTCCGGAGTCGCGCTCCGTCGTGATCAAAAATCCGTTCGGCGCTTCCTCATTCGAGGAATATCGGAGTGTATCAAGTACGTTCCATTCCTGCTGATCACGCAACGTTGCCGTCAATTGCCAATTCTCTTCCGACGTTCCTGTTTTTGGAATATTGAATACTACTTCTCGTCCATCGATCGCTTCCGGCTCAACCGTGCGCGTGCGGAGGTTCTTTTGGAAGCCGTTATAAAATCCGTATCCACCGATCGTAATCTGCCCTTCGCGACTCGTTGCATTCGCCCATACATTCACTTCGGTACACGCCTGAATGTTCTCGTCGCCAAAGTATCGAACATCCGGCTGCTGATCGCTCACCAACAAAATGCCGTCACACTTCCCTTCACACGTCACGTTCTCCACGTGTCGCGAATCTGCCAACGGTACAATGCCTTCCCCGGTTCGCGCATCATCCTTTCGAGCCACCGCAATCGTCACCACAACAACGATGAAAAGCAGAGCACAAATCACCATCCA
>JBBUEW010000065.1:0-8024 GCA_038078095.1 Patescibacteria group bacterium
GCAGATGACCGACTTCGCCTCGATTGCCGGCGTCCTCAAACATGTGAGTGTTACCGATGTCATCGCCGTCATTATCGCAGCATCCATCAAGCTCGGTTCGTCCGACATTCATATCGAGGCTGAGGAACGTGGAATTGCCGTTCGATTCCGGGTCGACGGTATTCTGCAGGATGTTGCACTCCTTGAACGCGAACAATGGAAACGGATCATCAGCCGCATCAAACTCATCGCGAGCCTAAAAATGAACGTCAACGACCAAGCGCAAGACGGTCGATTCACTATTTATCAAAAAAATAAAGAAATCGACGTTCGTACGTCGACGATCCCGACGTCTTTTGGCGAGTCGGTCGTTATGCGTTTGCTGAATCCGGATTCGATCGCCGTCGAATTTGAAGCGCTTGGCTTCCGCCAGGCGGCCTTAAAGAAACTTCGCAAAGAAATCGACAAACCGAACGGCATGATCATCACCACTGGCCCAACCGGAAGTGGCAAAACGACGACGCTCTACGCAATGCTACGCAAGATGAATACGCCGGACGTCAAAATCATCACTCTGGAAGATCCGGTTGAATACAAGGTAGAAGGCATCAACCAAAGCCAAATCGACTACAGCAAAGACTACACATTCGCCAAAGGATTGCGTTCGATTTTGCGCCAAGACCCGGACATTGTG
Source organism: Patescibacteria group bacterium (assembly GCA_038078095.1). Classification (GTDB taxonomy): domain Bacteria; phylum Patescibacteriota; class Patescibacteriia; order UBA9934; family UBA9934; genus CAIKHN01. Next base: position 674 of record JBBUEW010000065.1, read on the forward strand.
ATGGTGGGTGAAATTCGCGATCTTGATACCGCCGAGATCGCGGTCCAGGCAGCCCTCACGGGTCACCTGCTCCTTTCGACCATCCACACCAACGATGCCGCTGGCGCTATTCCCCGCTTCCTTTCCATGGGCCTTGCCGCCCACCTTCTCGCACCAGCCCTCAATGCCATCATGGGTCAACGTCTTTTACGTCGGCTCTGTGTCTGCAAACAAGCCGTAATCCTCGATGAGGAAACAGCTGCTGCGGTGAAAGCCCAAATCGAGGCCATTCCCGAAACTGCTGGCGAAACAAAAATCGACCTTTCAATAATCACCTTCTACGGACCAAAAGGATGCGACCACTGCAACCACACCGGATACAAAGGCCGAATTGGTGCCTACGAGATTCTCGTGAAGACTCCGGACCTTGAAAAAACAATTCTCGAGAAAGGTACAATCAGCGAGTACGACATGCGAGAGCTGGCAAAACTCCAAGGTATGGTGACGATGACTCAAGACGGTCTGCTTAAGGCGACCGAGGGACTGACGTCGATCGAGGAGGTGAAACGGACGCTTGGGTTATAGTTCCCGCTACTCGTTCGACGTTGTTTGTCGTACACTAGAAAAAAATTTCTATGGCTCAAGCCTTCCACGATCTCCTTCTTGCTGCCGGTTTATTGCCGAGCGAAGCTAAAGTTTACCTTGCCGCCCGCGAGCTTGGCCCAAGCACCGCCCAACACATTGCCGCCAAGGCTGGTATCTCTCGAACCGCTACCTACGAAGCCATTGAATCGCTGCAACGACGAGGATTATTGGCAGTCTCGACGGTCGGCAAGAAGAACCTCTTCGTCGCCGAAGATCCGGAGCGCATTGTTTCGTACATTAAAGGCGAACAGCAGCGTTTACAGACAACCCTTCAAGACGTTGAACGGTCCGTCGAAGCACTCCGTCTGCTCTCGGGGGGCATTCGACCGACGATGAAAGTGTACGAGGGAGAAGAGGCGCTACACGCGTATTTCGATCACGTCGCGTCGGTCAATCCCAAAGAATGGCTCGAGGTGACGAATGCGGATGACGTCTATAGTCACATTGATGAAAAAGTTCTCCTCTCAGCCCGAAAATCTTTGCAATCAGTTCCTGGCGAACGCGTTCGGGTGTTGTACCGAGGAAAAGCAAGGAATCCACGAGCAGGCGTCAATCATGCGCAATTGGATGATAGTTGGGGCGATTTCCACGGCAACATCGCCATTTACGACAACTATCTTGCCTTCGTCACCTACATTGGGAAAACGGTCGCGGTTATTATTGAAAGTCCGGCCATTGCGGAGACGATGCGCGTGATGTTCAACATGGCCTGGAAAACGGCAAAAGGCTCTTAAACGAGCACGACGCGCAACTTCCTCTTCGGAAGTGCGCGTCGGCGTATTTCAGACGGTTCCCATCAGTCACCTCCGGCGATCGAGCGACACTCGGTAGAGAGGTCGCCGATGATCTTGCTGCAGCGCATGTGCGCGGGGTTCTTGTTCACGGCGTCCTCCAGAAGAGACCCTGTGGTCTCAGTGTCGCGACGATTCGTCGGGGTTGGGTCAAACGTTGCCCATGGCCTCGATGTCCTCCTCGCAGGATGCTCCGCGCCCGGGATGGGAAACGGTAGCGGGAGCATGTTAGCATTCCGGAGCCGTCTTGTCAATAAAATCGACCAATCTTTTACAAAAAGTACACTGGCTTATGGCCAGTTTTATTGTTTAATGTAAGCCAATATATTGACTATATGTACGTATCGTCCGGCAAACGCTTGACATATATTTTTTGCTATGATACTGTACTCCGTTCGCTGCTGAGCGAACAAAAAAACGCAGCACTTCCACTCCCGCTTGGTGACGAAAAACGTCAGCAAACGAAAGTGGAGATGCTGCGCAGGCATCAACTCTGGCTACATGCCCGAGGCTTACGACGAATCCGTGGATGAGGAGGCCATAGGCCACGGACTCATACGAAGCGCATTGGGACAGATGCCGAACGTTTGAAGAATCGTGAAACGCCAGCAAAGGCCACGCTGGACGACACGAGAGGACGAACGAACGTCATCGAGCACGGTTCTCCGACCGTAGACGGGGAAATACGGCTCACTGCGTGGGGGTCGGCACGCGCACGAGGCGCACCGACACCCCTTCCCTTCTGCCAATCGTGGGTGACGATTGGTGGAAGGGAGGCTCCCATTCCCATCAAAAAAGACCCGGGCAAGAACGCGTGCAACACCGTGCGCGGACCGGCTTGGTACACCACGAGCCCGAAAGAGCTCGCGGCTTCCGCCACACCGACCGTCCACCCGTCCGGAACTACGGTGATCCGCCGCCAAGGCAAGATCATCAACCGAAAAACGAGCTAATCGACCCACCTGTCGGCCGGCGATCCAAGGCGGCAACTTGCCGCCACGCATTCCGGAACCACGCCAACGCGGCGTGCTTCCGGGAGCTTTCAGAACGCAGAAGCCTTACGCTTGTGCGCTATGAAAGCGAAAAGCGATGCTCCATGTTTGCATCGCTTGCATTCGCCCTGGTGATGGTCTCGCGATCTGTGTCGAAGCAGGTCGCGAGCTTTAGTTTCAAGAAAGCCGAATCATTGCCGTCGCCACCGTGGCCGCTGTTTCCGCCCGCATCACCAAATCTCCAAGTTGAACAACGGTACTTTTCCCCTCGGCGAGGGATAAAATCTCCTCATCGGTAAACCCGCCCTCTGGCCCTACAAACAGCGCCATATGATCCATGGGTCGCACCGTTGGCATCGTGGACGACTTCCCCACCGACTCGTGCAAAACAATCCGATCGAACTTCTTCGTCTTCTCCATCGCTTCCTTCAACGACATCGGAGCGTGAATGATCGGGAGCATTGTTCTTCCCGACTGTTCACTCGCCTCCCGCACAATGTCCAGCCACCGTGGCGGAATATCTTTCGTCTTCTTAATCACCCGATCGGTCATAAGCGGAATAAACGCGGATGCGCCGATTTCCGTACACTTTTGCAACGTCCACTCAAACGTATCTCGTTTCGTCACCGCCGCGCATACCACAACATCTGGTCGCAACGGTTTTTCGGTTTTCTTCCCCACAATCGATCCCAAAATCGCAGCGCGAGTGATCTCCGTGATGACACAATCAATTTCCGATCCGTCATTTGGACACAAACTGATGTGCTCCCCCACTTTCATGCGCAACACCCCCACAATTTGCCGATGAATCGAACCTGCCGGAATGGAAAAAGCCTCCGCGGACAACGCGAGCCACTCCTCCGGCACAAAAAAACGCGCAGTACGCATACATCGACGATATACCAGTGAGTATACTCTTCTGTCTACACTACCCCTTCCACCGTAACCTTTCGACGATCGTCACCTTGGTGCTCAATCGTCACCATTATATCCGGTTTCCATTCAACATCCGGCAGAATATTTGGCCATTCGACGATGATGACGGTGTCTGGTCGACGATACTCGTCGAGCTCGATTGCTCGAAGTTCAGAGGATTTTGTTAGACGATAAAAATCGCAGTGAACGATCAGACGAATTGTCGGATGATCAACGACGGGATACTCGTTCACCACGGTAAACGTCGGTGATTTTGCACGAACTTTAGATCCCAAGGCTGCCGCCAAGCCTTGAGTGAACGTTGTCTTACCGGCGCCGAGGTCTCCGATAAGACAAATAAACTCGCCTCCGCGCAATTCCTTGGCAAGCGCTGCAGCAATTCCTTTCGTTTCTTCGCCGCTGAAGGACAAGTAAGTCATATGTCCAAATTTGGATCTGCTACCAATGTTCTTGGATCCGTAAAATCTCCACGACGTGCTCGATAGTACCCTGCTGCCGCAATCATCGCTGCGTTATCGAGCGAATAGCGGAATTCGGGGAGGTGTACCGGAACTCCCACGTGCACGGCGGCCTCCACCAGGCGTTCGCGTAACGCCACATTTGCTGCAACGCCACCCGCGAGGACGATCGACGCCGGTGAATACTTCCCAACTGCCCGCATCGTTTTTTGTACCAACACGTCAACCACTGCTTCTTGAAACGATGCCGCGACGTCGGCACGAAAGACATCGTCGCTCATCCGTTCCTCATTTTTGCGAAGTTCGTACAACACCGCAGTTTTCAATCCAGAAAAACTAAAAGAGAAATCGTTGCGATCCAACATCGCCCGAGGAAACGCGAACGCATCGTTCCGTCCCGCTTCGGCCAATTTTGCAATTGCCGGACCGCCCGGATAGGGCAAACCAAGCATCTTCGCTACCTTATCGAACGCCTCACCCGACGCATCATCAAGCGCTTCACCAAGCATTTCAAACTCTCCATGATCCTTCATCAAAACAAGTTCAGTGTGTTTCCCTGATACAACAACTGCCAACACCGGAAATTCGGGTACAACCTTTGCCCCCTGCCCCTTGCCCTCTCCGAGCCAACTTGCGTAGATATGCCCCTCAAGGTGACACACCGGCACCAACGGCTTCTTCCACGCCCAGGCAAGTGTCTTCGCGGTCTCGACACCGACACGAAGCGCCGGCGCTAAACCAGGACCAGCGGTCACAGCAATTGCATCGATTCCTTCGCCATCGTGACGAACGGCGCGCTTGAGCATCGGCGCGATCATCTCGAGATGTTCACGCGCAGCAACTTCCGGCACCACTCCCCCGTATGCCTGGTGAATATCAATTTGCGATCGTACCAACGATGTGGTGACGCGCAAATTGTCGCCGACGCCCTCAAGCACCGCAATTGCGGTTTCGTCACAGCTGGTTTCGATTGCCAAAATTCGCATAAGGCCACATTGCCGGAAGGTACACATCGCGCTACGATGCCGTCATAAAACTTCCCCTACTATGCCTTACTCCGAAGTCTCATTCAACTTGCCGGCCATGAACGGTCTGTCAGAAAAACAAATCGAAGCGCACTTGAAGCTCTACGCCGGCTACGTCAAAAACGTAAATGCCCTTGCCGCGAAAGTCGACGAGTACAAGAAAGACTCCGAAACACACGCCATCGCGCTTTCCGAACTCACCCGTCGCTATGCCTTCGAGTGGAACGGCATGCGCTTACACGAAATCTACTTTGCATCGCTCGGTGGTGACGGATCAATGAGCGGATCCCTCACAGATGCGCTCGCTACCCAATACGGATCGATCGACGGATGGAAGAACGAAGTCAAAGCCATGGCCATGATGCGCGGCATCGGCTGGGTTCTCCTCGCGCACGACACAGCAGGCAACATTCTGCGAAACATCTGGGTCTCCGACCACGAGCTTGGCCACCTTGCCGGCGCGAACGTTCTCTTCGCCCTCGACGTTTGGGAACATGCGTATCTCCTCGACTATTTGCCAGCGCAACGTGCCGATTACGTGAACGCGGTATTTACGAATGTGAATTGGAGCACGGTGGAAGCGAGGTACAAAGTCTAAACAGAGACCCCCTCCAGCTCCCCCTTGGTAAGGGGGAGGGACGCAGAGGCTACACCTGAATCCTGATAAGAATCGTACTCTGACGAATCAGTTTCAGGTGACGTTCCCCCTCCTTACCAAGGAGGGGCTAGGGGAGGTCTTTCGGCTCATCGCTCGCCCGCCAGGCAATCGTAAACAATAAGCGTAAGGATTCTGCTAACGGCTTGCTTTCGATCACGATCACAGTTGGGGTGGAGGTAAACGTCACGAGCGATACAAAATTTCCGTACATCGCAATATTTCCGTGAAACGTCCCCCACTGTTTATTCAAAACCCGCAGTTCAAAACCTTTTCGAGGGTTCCTCGGCGTTCCCGTATACAACACACGAGACTTCTTGGGAATCCACGGATACATTTTCCTGGCGTGGAGTAACGTCTCTTTTTCCACCCAGCTATAAATATCATCAACGTTGGAAATTTCATCCATCGATTCCGGCTTGATCTTCGCAAGGTGTTCAAAGTAGCCATACACAGCGTCCGCACCTTCATGAATCATCACCGATGGCCGCGTCCCGCCCTGCAACGCGGTAAACAATGGCAACGCCCGCACCACATCATCAATCGTCATCGCTTGTTCCGCCGCTTCCCCACGCAACACCTCCACGAGGCGCTCAGGATCGGCCGCGCTGTACACACCTCGTTTTCCTCGCCGAGATACACGAACTACTTTTCGTTGACGCAACGCTTCGAGCACTTCGTACGTCGACGTTTTGGAAACACCGCTCCGTTTTGCAATATCGGTGAGCGACGCGCTTCCCATTTCCAGCGTCGTCAGATAAATCTTCGCTTCTACCCCACTTAACTGAGCCCCAACCAATAACGCTTCCAGATTCGTCGCCATAGTTATTTGATTCCGTTACAGGCATCTGGCGACCACAGTCCGCGCTCGGCATTCTTTGCGTCGTCCTGCAGTCCCAAATATTCAGCCTGTTTTTCATAGGCTACGTCATACGTATACTCGTAGGCAAACCCATCCCGAATCATCGCCGCTCCCACGTCAGAGCCATCAACGAGCTGAATATATCGAAGCAACCGCCCATATCGATCAGCGTCATCTTGAGAGGAATCAGGCAAAAGCTGAACAGATTCTCCCTCGAGTAGGTCTTCCAGATGCGTCGATGCTTCTTTTCCAAAACATTCCACCTCTTTTCGTGGATCCACCGTTTCAGGCGTGTTGATACCGATAAGACGAACCTTTTCCTCTTCCCCATCGATGATAACCACGATTGTATCGCCATCAACGATTCTTTCGACACGAGCCGAACCGGAGCGAGGCGTTTCAACACTCATCAATTCAACGTCAGACGTTATTATTTCCCCCTCCTCTTTGGAAAAATCTTGCGTGAAGGCAGCGATGGCGGCGATGAGTGCTACAAGTAACGCCAGCGTTTTTTGGACAGATCGAATCGACATATCGACCATAGTACCAAGTGGACAGGAGTGAAAAAGTGAGATAGGCTCATTCGTCCGTGGAGTACCCGTGAATTCTGGATTTCTTCTCACTCTCGTCGTAGCCACCGGTTTCGGTGGCTGGCCCCTCGTCACCCGCGCCGCCGGCATCACCAACGCCTGGGCGACCACTGGTGTGATGGTGATCACCGCCAGCATCGTCACTCTGGCTCAGCTCTCGAGCCTGAGCCAGGGAATGCCCACCAGCCGCAAGGCGATCGTCTTCCTCATCGGAGCTGGAGTCCTCAACGGATTCGCACTGCTGGCCTTCGGGAAGCTGATGGATACGCCCAAGCTGGTCCCAGTGGCCCTGGCCATGATGCTCATGGTGCCCGTGGTCGGAGCGCCGTTCCTCTTTGGTGATCCATTCACCAGGGATCGGGCAATCGGCCTCGCCTTCGGTGTCCTTGCCGTGTACTTCCTCAACCGGTAGCGGTCA
>JBBUEW010000066.1:0-4660 GCA_038078095.1 Patescibacteria group bacterium
TGTGAGGGCAAGGGGCAGAGGGCAGAGGTGGTCGCATCCGGAATGCGTCATAACCTTTGCCCATTGCCCTATGCCCTCCCCTCACATTCACTATGGCATCACCAAACGACATCAAAAAGGGCACCGTCATCAACCTCGATGGCGACCTGTGGGTTGTGGCCAGTTTCCAGCGCGTTTCTCCGGGGAAGGGAAGCTCATTTGTACGTACGCGCATTAAATCGCTTTCATCGGGCAAGGTTGTTGAAAACAACTTCAAGTCTGCCGAAACGCTTACTTTCGAGCAGGTCAACAACCGCCGCATGCAGTTCATCTTTGGCGATGCCGACACGCTCACCTTTATGGACGGCCAAACGTACGAGCAGATCACGCTCGGTCGCGATCTTGTGAGCGACGATGCGCAGTACTTGAAAGAGGGGCTGGAAGTGGTAATCATCATGCACGGTGAAAAAGCGATCTCCATGGAGCTTCCGATGAAGATTCAATACACCATCGCCGAAACCGAACCTGCCGTCAGCGGTAACACCGCATCGGGCAACGTCCTCAAAGATGCCAAGACCGACAACGGTTTAGCGATCCGCGTCCCGATCTTTATCAAAGAAGGCGATAACGTCCTCGTGAACACCGAAACCGGCGATTACGTGGAACGCGTTGCGAAGTAATGTGTGGATGATGCGTTGACTGGTAAAAAGAAAAATGATACCTTTTTATTAGCCTGATGGAGTCCAATAGGACTGAATCTGGATGACAAAATAATAACTCTCCCGAAAAGTGGGAGTTATTATTTATTTAGAAATATTCCTGGTCGTTTGCCGGGCGGCGCATTCAAGATCTTCCACGCGATTTTGTGGCGCTTGCAACATCGGATCACGGCATGGAAATTATTCAGCATCGCACGCGTCCCATCTTCGGTTTGCAGTTTCATCCCGAACAGTTTGAGAAATCGCAGGATGGGGAGGCGATTCTGATGAATATTTTTGCAGCGATTACGTAAGAAGGTTTTTGCAGAATTTTGTATCGCGAAGGTGACTGGTGTGAAGGTTGATTGGTTTCAACAACGGAACAAAGATGTTTTGTACGCCAGGCTGTTCCCATCCCGTAAGACCGGCGCGAAGATTTCGGTGAATCATCGAGGATGTAAAAAGACTCGGATCCCAGAAGCAATGATAGTTCTCAATGACGAGCGACCCTTCCTCGAGGCGCACGAGAATGTCATCCCTCGATATTACTGTTCGATCGTAGACGTCGGCCTGCAGGAAGATGATGCGCTTAATGTGCTTCGGAAGCTCGAAATTATTGATCGTGCCGAGGAGGAGTCGGCAGCCGAGTGAATGCGCGATGATGATTTTGGCGGGCGATTGGTGGAAGAAATTTGCGAGGTTGGATTGTGTCTTTTGGTCCTCAACAAGTTTTTCCTCATCGCGATAGAGCTGAAGGTATGTCCAAGGATTGATCGACTGCCAAACCGATAACGAACGGTCGATGCTCCATCGAAACGGAAGGATCTCGCCCGACGTGACTTGCTCGTTCAGCGCAACGAAGCCGGCATGATTGCCGAATGGTTTACGAAGTAGGGGAATGCCAAGACCAGTGGCATATCCGTGGATGATGATTGCTGATGGCATATCGGGGGCAATGTAACACAAATGCAGCTCATTCGATTCCGCTGTAAACATTGCAAAAATGCCCCGATTCCGCTACGATCGCTCCTTCGTCACCCCTGGAGGAAACGATGTCGGAAAGTGAAGTCCGGACGGAGATTCGGCGAAGGCTGGACTTGCTGACCGACTGCCACCCTTCCATCGGCTCCTTTCATCGGGTGACGGAGAGTGGGGCAGGGACAGCGCGAGAGCGTTATCGGGATCTTTTTCTGACGGCGCCGGTCGTGAGTCAGGCCCAGAAAGTGTTCGAACAGCACCCGAACGAACACTTGCGGCTTCTGCTCGTCGACCTGTCGATCCCGATGTTCCGAGCGGTAATGCTCGCGAATGTGATACTGGGGAATGAAGTGAAGGGGAGTTTCGACACCTTGGAAACGGTACTGCAAGGTCCTGATGACTGTTTCATTGTGCGGTACATTGCGTTCCTGACCCTGCGGGACGAGGTTTCGTACCGAAATCCTTGGGACGCGGAGATCATTGCGCGGAACAATCCGTTCGAGATTCCGTGCACCACTCTGGAGATGCTTCATCTTCTCCGCCAACGACCTCTCGAGGTAACGGAAAGCTGTCGGATATTCGGAAGCGTTGATGGTGAAGGACGAGGCCTTACACTCGATATCCCGATGGTCGGGAAGACGCTGTTGCGGTCGGCCTACCCGTCGGAGCTCGAGACGCGAGATCGTGAGGCAGGCGTCTCGCTTCCGTACTTCTCCCGACTGCCCGCCGTGGTTCGCGTGACCTAACGATCCCCTGTCTGGCAACGCGCCGGGCGGGCCACGTTGGTTGCGACCGACGTGGCGAGGGATTCGCGCATAAAAGAGGGAAATATCAAGTGAAAACTTGATATTTCCTTGAAAAAGTGCTATGATGGGGAGGTTACCTAGCCCTGTCCCTGTTCTGTCCCTCCCTCTGTTAGTAGGTGCCACCATGGTTCTCGTCTGCCGTTTCCGTCTTTCCCCCAATCTCGCCGGCATCGGCGAGTGGGTTGCCCAGTTCTTGTCTCTTCACAGCGGCCTCCGGGTCGCGATCGAGCAGGAGCCCGATACGGAGGATGGCGTGAGCCTCCGGGTGCTCTCGTCGTCCGGTGACTCGGAGACCGTCTCGCTGGCGATCCGGACCCACCGGCCGGACCTCACCCGGGCCGGGATCACCGAGATCGCCGCCTGACCGCGGTCCACAACCCACGCCTGACACGCCGTCCCCGGACGGCGTGTCACGAGTCTCGCGGACGACCCCGCGAGATTCTGCTTTTTATACAGAACTATCCCTAACTATCTTGGGCGTCCCGTTGTACAATAGAGCCATTGCACTCCGTGCCCTGTTTGCTATGGCGAAAAAGCTCAAAAAGTCCTCGGCAGATTTCCACGAACCCATGATGGGTGACGATGTTCGACAAAGTATCTTCGCTATTCTCATGGCGGCTTTCGGTGCAGTACTCGTGTTGTCGTTTTTTGGTCTGGCTGGGGGTGTTGGTGTGTGGATCGACGGCGTATTGGCCACGATTCTCGGCATCGCGCGTATCGTCGTCCCCGTCCTCCTCTTCTTGATCGCGGCCTACGTTGTTTTTCGCGACAAGCAACTCATCACCTGGCGTGGTGCTGCATCGTTCGCGCTGTTCCTTGTTGCGCTCAACGGCATGTTGAACATGGTACTGGCATACGGTGTACTCCGGGGTGATGCGCTGAAGAGTGCGGGCGGGTTTGTGGGATTGATCGTTTCAAAATATTTAGTGGGAGCGATGGGATCGATTGCTGCATTTATCGTGGCTCTCGCCTTACTCCTTGTTTCTTGCGTCCTGTTGTTTAACGTGTCGGCTCGTTCGTTCCTAGAAGTTCCGATGTCACTCTTTGGAGGTTTTTCAATGAGAAAGAAGAATGACGAAGAGGCTGAAGATGAAGTGCCTTTTGATGAGCGTCGAAAATTGGAAGAGGGAACTGGAGAAGAAGTTGTGGAAGAATCTGAGGAGCCGGTCGATGACGAGGAAGAGCCTGTTGAAAAGAAGAAACCGGTTATTTTTAACGGTAATCAAGAACAGGTGATGACGACACGCGGACGTCGGACGATCGAGATTCCTCTTGAGTTGCTGGAGGATAAGAGTTCGGAAGCGAAGTCCGGCGACTTGGATCGAGGCACTGAGGTGATTGTGAAGACGTTGAAGCAATTTGGCATCGATGTAGAGGTAGAGGAGGTGAGAGTTGGTCCGACGGTGACGCAGTACGCTTTGAAACCGCCGATCGGGGTGAAGCTTTCGCGCATTGTCGCGTTGCAAAATGACCTCGCTCTCGCTCTTGCTGCGCACCCGATTCGTATCGAGGCACCGATTCCTGGAAAGTCGCTCGTGGGAATTGAAGTACCGAACCAGACGATCGGACGGGTGTGTTTGCGTGAGCTTTTGGAGTCGAAGGAGTTTAAGCACCGCAAGTCGAGTTTTACGGTGCCAGTTGGTAAGGATATTACGGGCGCGACGCAGTTGCTGATGGTGGAACGCGCACCGCACATGTTGGTGGCTGGTGCGACGGGCTCTGGAAAATCGGTCTGTTTGAACGACATCATCGTTTCCCTGTTGTACCAAAACGGTCCAGACGACTTGAAGTTCATCATGGTTGATCCGAAGCGTGTTGAGCTTTCGGTCTACGCCGGCATTCCGCATTTGCTTGTTCCGCCGATCGTGAAGGCGGATGAAGCGATCAACTCGTTGAAGTGGGCTGTTCGCGAAATGGAACGCCGTCTTGATCACCTTTCAAAGTTTGGTGCGAAGGACATCGAGTCGTACAACGCAAAGAGCAAGGAACGCATGCCACGCATCGTGATCGTCATCGACGAATTGGCAGATTTGATGAGTCAGAACAAGCGCGATGTGGAAGCGGTCATTGTGCGCATCGCGCAAATGGCACGTGCAGCAGGCATCCACTTGATCTTGGCCACGCAACGCCCATCCGTCGACGTCATTACGGGAACGATCAAGGCGAACATTCCGACTCGTCTCGCCTTTGCCGTCGCCT
>JBBUEW010000067.1:0-6032 GCA_038078095.1 Patescibacteria group bacterium
AACGGCAGCACGACGCGATCGGATCCAGGCCCAGGTCGATGGTTTGAGGAGGTGGAACCACGATCGAAATTTCTCTTTCCCCCATCCAGACTTCAGTGCGAAGAGGAATGTCCCGAGTTCCATCACGAGCGCCATCGGTGCAATCATCAACAACGTCCGCCATTCATAATTCACCAAGTTGGTCAGGTGACGATTGCGCTCCATCCAGTAAAACTTTTTGATGCTTTTGGAAAATTCGTAATGATGGAAGACGACGGAATCTTCGACGTACGCCACGTCAAAACCAGCGAGACGTGCGCGCCACGAAAGATCAACGTCCTCGTGATACATGTAGTAACTTGGTTCAAACAGACCGATCGTCTCAACCGCTGACAAACGAACAAGAATCGAAGCGCCGCTCGCGTAAAAAACAGGGAGCCTTGCTGGCGCGCCAGGAATGTACGTCTCGCGATATCCCAAACAAAAACCAAATCCGAGATAATGCAACGCGTTGCCTTGCGAGTTGAGCTGCTCCGGCGTTTGCTTCAACATGAGTCGTGATTGCATCACGGCTGTGTTCGGATTCAACTCCGCATACTGCACGACGCGCCACAGAAATGCTGGATCGACGGCTGCATCTTGGTTCAAAAGATACATGTAGTCTGCGCCCCACGCTTTGGCCGCTGCCAAACCAACAACATTCGCACCGGCATATCCCACATCTTTTTCATTGGAGATATATTCCATCGCCGGCATCGTCGTTCCTGCTTTGGGAAACCAATCTGCCTCGATCGTCGGTCGTGATCGACCGTTTAATGAAGGATTTTCCACAAAAATAATCTTCACCTGCTCTTTGGGATAATCCATCGCCTCGAGGGACCGCAAACAATCCGGAATATCATGTGCCGATGCGGCAGTGTTGTACGTTAAATAGATAATCGCAATTTTTGGCATCATACGTTCTTTTCATTGCGCCACTTCCACTGATACTTAAGCCAACTCACGATGTGCGCGTGTGCCATAACGTTCGTCAGGAGGTTGAGCAAAAAGTTTTTCCTGCTCGCCGACGCTTTTCCGTAGGCATGACGAATATGCGTCTGCGGAAAATAATACACCGGATGACCCGTTTCCCACACGCGCCGACACAAATCAATGTCTTCAAAATACATCCAAAAATGATCATCAAATCCGCCGAGTTCGTCAAACAACGGTTTTGCAATGCACATAGCCGATCCCTGTACCCAATCGACCATCCGCGTCTTCAGGTGATCGTAGTCCCGCATTAAAAAGCGGTGCGCATAGCGTTGACCAAAATTGGTATTCCCCAATCCCGTTCGCTGCACAAATGGCATGAACCACAGCGGAAATCGGCGACACGTTTCTTGTAACTCGCCATTAAAATGATGAACGCGCGGCGCAACAATCCCCGCTTGCGGATTGGCGTCGAGGAAGGTCTTGAGGTTATCGAAAAAGTGTTCGTCGGAAATAAGCGTATCGGGGTTGAGGAAGAGAAGGTACTGCGCGTCCGTTTCGATCGCACCACGATTGCACGATGATCCAAATCCGAAGTCTCCGTTCCGCAAAACCGTGATCGCATTATTCGGAATGTACTGATCGACAAATTGATTGGCGTGATAATTCTTGGATGCATTATCAACGACGACGACCTGAACTTTGTGCGCCGTTGCTTCGATCGCTTTCTGCAGTGATAACAAGCACACCTCGTTCAAATCGTTGTGAGAAACCATCACAACCGCAAAGGTAAAGCCGGCGGGCGGATGCACGAGCGGGATAAATCGACGATGATGTCGCGTGGCAGCAAGCTGCATAAAAAACCGACGCTTACGCAAAAGATTGCCCCATTCATGCACGGTTTCTTTCCACCCGTCAATCAACACCATTGGTCGGCGAAACAACCAGTATCCTATTTTCGCCAACTCAAACGAAATAACTGCAATGCTTCGGAGCAAAAACATTTTCCACGACCAATGCATGAGTAGTATCCACCAGTGATTGCGATACGACTGTTTTTGGACCGCGTAGGATTGCGTCGCATGTGCACCACGTGAAAACGTTCGACGGTGATAGGCAGTTGCCTTATGCACGATAGCGCTTATGAACCCTGCCGACTGAAAACGATACGCAATCTCGACATCTTCTTTATACGAAACAAATGTCGGATCGAAAAGCGTCTTGTCCGGTGATGTTTCCAACACGGCGGATCGTCGATACATCGGCAAACATCCTGATACGCCAAAGACATGTTCTTGGCGCAAAGCCCTCTCTGAAATTCGTGAAAGCGCAACTCCGCGGAATCGTTCGCGCACCATGCCGGTCATCAGTCGCTCGAGGCCGAGGGAATCGACTGTATCTGTTCTTCCCCCTCGAGCCGTCTCTGCATTTTCAAACTGCCAACGGAAAATACGACCAGACGCCGATGCACAACGCGGATGTGCCTCAAGATACGCCACAACCTCGTTCAAATACTGAGAATCGAGTATTGCGTCATCATTGAGTAACTGCACGAATGTCGCATCGTGCTTCGTGAAGAGAAAATTATGTCCCGCCGCAAAATTCAACGTGTCCTCCACGCGAGAGAAGTGAACGGGTAATCCCGATTGATTAACTGCATGCGTAATCGCAACGGCCTCCTCGGCATTCGAACCATTATCGAGCACATACAACTCCCACTCAGCGAACGTCTGTTTCTTCAGCGATGCAAAAAGAAACGGAAGGTAGCGAGCGCCGTTATAACAGGTGAGTTGCAGTGCAAGACGGCTCATACGCGTTTTCCCGTCACCGATTCGTACACATCAGCGACATGCGCGGCCACGACTCCCACTGGACGGACGGCTCGCACCACCATCGTCTGCCACCATGGATGCCACTTCTGGAAATAATGCACCATGCTCGCTGTAAAGATTCTCTGCTTCTCGCCGTGTTTCATCTTCGCAAATCCCTTCCCAACGTAATCATGACACGAAACATCGGTACAGTAACGAATACGCATGCCGGCATTTTGCACACGTTTACAATAATCTACCTCCTCGAACCAAAGATGGTATCCCTCGTCGAGGTACCCGATCGACTCCAAAAGCTCACGACGGAATGCGAAGTAGGAACCACGAACCTGATCGACATCTTGCGAACGTTGGTAATCAAAGTCAGCAAACATGTACCGAGCAACAAGCTTCGGAAAAAAACGTGCGAGCTTGAGCACGATTGCCACCTGCGATCCAAGATCTGGCAGACGACGCACGGACTGAATTGGAACCCCCTCCCCCGTCGTTAACTTCACGCCGAGCACGCCGATCGTCTTGTCGTTCATTAATTCGCTGTACGTCTTTTCAAGCACACCATCGTCAAAAAGCATGTCCGGATTCAGCAAAAGACAAACATCGCTGTGCGCGATGCGCAATCCTTGATTGCACGAGTGAGCAAATCCGGCGTCCCAATCGTTCTGGATAAGCTTCACTTGGGGGAATTGATCACGCACCATCGCGGCACTGCCGTCGTTAGAACCGTTGTCGATGACGATCACTTCAAACAGGAGCGGCGTTTTCAAGTCAAAAATCTTGCGAAGGTTAGCCTCCAAAAGTGGACGAACGTTCCATGTGACAATAATGATGGATATCTGCTTGACCATAGATAGCGCCTTCCCTACAATCGAATCGACTTAGGAATACTTCATTCTAGATGCTTATGGCCAACAGTCAACCACTCCCCGTCGTTATTTTCTGCGGGGGAAAAGGATCCAGGCTTAAGGAAGAAACGGAATTTAAGCCGAAACCGATGGTGACCGTCGGTGGACGACCGATCCTTTGGCATATCATGAAAGGATACGCCCATCATGGCCATAACCGTTTCGTGCTTTGTCTTGGATACAAAGGAGACATGATCAAGCAGTACTTCATGAATCACCGTCTCCTTGCCTCGGACTTTCACTTGGAAACGAGTAACGGATTCGTGACCATGCCGCACAGCAACGATCGCGACGACTTCCAGATTACCTTCGCGGATACCGGTGAAGATACGCTCACCGGCGAACGCTTACTCAAAGTGCTAAAGTACGTGCCCGGTGATCGCTTCATGGTGACGTACGGCGACGGCGTGACGAACCTCGACATCACCGCCCTCCTCGCATTTCACGAGTCGCAGATGGTCGCGCACGGAACCGTTGGCACGATTACCGGCGTCCACCCTCGATCCAAGTACGGCCTTGTTGAAACGCATGGCAATGGAGTGATTCAAGAATTCAAACAATATCCCGTCATGCAGGAATATACGAATGGTGGATATATGGTATTTGAAAAAGCGGGCATTCTGCCATACCTCAAGGATAGCGAAATGATCGAGGAAGCGCTCATGCGGATGGCAAAGGACAGCAAACTCGCCCTCTACAATCACGATGGATTCTGGCAGTGCATGGATACCTACCAAGACATGGAGCACCTCAATAAACAGTGGGTCAGTCAGCCGCAATGGAAAACATGGACCTAATAAAAAACTCCGAGCTTCTCGCTCGGAGTTTTTTATTACCATTCGCAGGGGTATGTATCGAGGGAAAGATTTGAACTTTCATTCGGTGACCAAAGCTCTGTTGCACAGTTGAGAACGAATGCCGTTTGCTCTTGCGTGTTTCGCCACGCATAGACGACGCCCGGCGGAATCGTGAGCAACTGATAATTACTCTCCCCGATCGTGACATTCTCGTACTTCCCTTTTGTAACCGATCCTTCACGAGTGTCGTGCATCAGGAACTGTACTTCACCGACGGGAACGACCATATTGCTCGTCGAGAGCGTATGAAGCTTCCATCCTTTGACGACGTTCGGAAAGATGGCAGAGATGTACGCTTCACCAAACTTGAGGAAGCACGGTTCATCAGCACGCAATACCTGCATGACCTTTCCGCGCTCATCGCCAACGATCTTCTTCGGTGTGAGCAAGACCCCCTCGATATTGGGCATACATTACGACAAGAGCGTGTCCGACGATGCAGGCAACAACTCTTCAGGCTTCCTATCAAAGTAATTCTTGTACCAAGCAACGGTTTCCGCAAGTCCTTCGTCAACGGTGTACGCCGGTGCCCACTTCAACAAATTCGCTGCCTTTTCACTCGACAATGTCTGATCGTGAATCTCCGCTTTAGCTTGGTTCAAAATCTTCGGTTTCAGGTCGCTGTTCATTGCCTTCAAGACATGACCCATGATATCGAGCACCGTGAAGCGATTTCCGGTGCTGAGGTTAAACGCCTGACCAACAACCTCGGGACGGTCCATGTTTTCCGCAATCGTAATGTATCCCAGTGCAGCATCCTTCACAAAAAAGTAGTCGCGAACAAACGTTCCATCACTGCGCACCAATGGTTCTTCGTTATGCACGATGTGCTTGATCGTTTCAGGAATGACGCGACTCCAGTTCAAATCACCAGGACCGTACAAGTTTCCGCAACGCGTCACACACACCGGCAATTTGTAGGTGTTGTAGTACGTGTAGGCGATAAGGTCCGTACACGATTTCGAACAGTCGTACGGGTGATTTCCACGAAGCGGTGCATCTTCGGTGTATGGCAAAATTGGCTGCGGACCGTACGCTTTGTCCGAAGAAGCAACGAGCACGCGTTTCACCAATGGTGAAAGACGACACGCCTCAAGCACATTCACTGTTCCCATCACGTTCGTACGGAACGTCGGAAGTGGCGAACGATTCGCGATCGGCGCAATCGCCTGAGCACCGACGTGAAAAACCGTTTCGATTTCGTAATCGTTGATCGTGCGGTACACCGTATCGTAATCCTCAAAATCTCCATCAACAACGATCACGTTTCGATAACCTGGAATTTCGAACAAACGACTTGTTGGAACATGGTCACGCTTAAGGACCACCACTCGTGCATCAAGACGAGTTAAGAAATCGACGATCGTCGACCCCAGCAAACCGTACCCTCCCGTAATAAACACGTGACGGTTCTTCCAAAATTGCCGACGTTCCGGCGTCAAAAAATCTTCCATGTTCGGCATAGGGATGGGGGTTACCAGTAAATAACAATG
>JBBUEW010000068.1:0-3172 GCA_038078095.1 Patescibacteria group bacterium
AACACCAGTCGCGAAGGTTATCGACGCGGTCGAGGTACAGTTTTGTGAAGCGTTCTGGGGTGATCGTGACTTTCTTTGACGCATCACCACCGAGCCCTGTCGTCACCGCTTCCCGCATCAATTGACGCAACGTTTTTCCCTTGCCGGGAATCTCTTTGTTCACGTCGAGCCACCACTGGGTCATCGGAATCGCCTCAATAACGTCACCGTACCTATCGGATGTTCCAACGTTTTGAACGATATCCTGCGATGATTCCAAAAGCCCTTGCTCTGAAACCCAAGCAACAATCATCGCTCGAGCCTCTTGAATCGTCTTTCCCGCCACTAACGCTCCCGCTTCTGCAGTCATCAATCCATCCGTTCCGATAACTTGAATAATCTCGATGGGATCCTGTTTTGCCTTCTGCACTTCGTACATGCCGAAGTCGATCGGGCTGTGCGCAGGGGTCACACCAAGGGCTCCGGTACCAAAGGATGGATCAACAGCGTCGCTCGTGATGATTTTGATCGAGAGCTTCGTGCCAGCAAACTCAGCATCATACGTTTTGCCAACAAATTCCTTATAGCGTTCATCAGCGGGATGCACGGCGACCGCCGTGTCACCAACTTTTGTTTCCGGTTGCGTGGTTGAGATCGCAATAGGAAAATCTTTGCCGTATTTGAACGTGTAAAGAACCGAAGAACGTTCGATGGTGACAATTTCGTCATCAGAACACGTCGACTGCCCTTTCACGGACCAGTTCACCACGCGAAATCCGCGATAGATAAGACCGTCGTCGTACATGCGACGAAACAGTTCATTCACGGCAACGTTGCGCTTTTCGTCGAAGGTATACGCCAACCGCGACCAATCACAACTTGTTCCCATTTTCTTGATCTGACTCAAAATGGTCGACTTTGATCCTTCGGCGAATTCGCGAATCTTTGTCAGCAACGCTTCACGGCCCAGTTCCTGCCGAGGATTCGTCATCCCGTCGGCGATGAGTTTCTTTTCAACTTTCGCTTGGGTGGCAATCGCGGCGTGGTCGGTACCCGCAAGGAGCAACACTTTCTTGCCGCGTAAACGCTGGTAACGCGCCATGGCATCCATGAGGGAATTCTCGAGGGCATGACCCAAGTGCAACACACCTGTGACGTTCGGCGGTGGGAACATGATGCTATACGGCTCGCCCTGAAGATTGTCCGGGTTGAAGAACCCTGAGTCTTCCCACTGTTTGTAGAGCGCATCTTCGTACTGCTGCGGCTCGTACGCCTTCGGCATTTCGTTAGCCATAGATAAAAGGCAGTCTATAGGAAAAAACAGAAAGAGAAAAGCTGAAAGATGAGATAATTCCGGTTCCAAAGCTTAGCTTTAACTTTTTCGTATATTCAGAATTACCAACAAACAGATCAAATATTTTGGCAAAGCTTAGTTTTGTCTGTGTTGTCGGTACGAGAGCAAAATGCGAACGAGCGACCCGGGGGCCGCTCGTCGTTGCGTTGTGGCGTGCGTCGAACCCTGCCTACGCCTCGATCCCGAGCTTCTTAAGCGCCCTCGGGCTGAGGCGATCTCGCATCGCCGAGATGAGCAGGCCACGGTCGTGGAGGTTGGGCTCAGGCGAGACCGCGAGTTGCACCGCGAGTTCGGCGACGGTGAGACCGCCGAGGATCACCTCCGATGGGAACGCTTCGCTCGCCGGGAGCAGCAGGAACGCGAGCAGCTCCTCGACCACCGTGCGCTCCCTCGGCTCGGTCGGCGACGCGAGCGACGGGTCGTGAACGAACAGCTCATCGAGGGGCATGCCGGGACGGAGGCCGTACTCCGCCAGGTAGGCCACGACCTCGCCGTCCTTCGCTTGGGGACGGATGCTCGCGAGCGTCATGAGGACCGTGAAGAAGTCGACGTAACGACTCGCACTCATGCTCGCACGCGCACGGACGCTCTCGAGCGCCTCGTGAAGCACCGGGAACATGTCGAATGAACAGTCGATCGCTCCCAGCAACTCGTCGGCGAGATCGGCTGTCTTCCGTCCGCTGTTCTTCAGCACGAGGAACCGCCGTCGGCTGGTCAGGGCCAGCATCCAAACCAGGTCGATGCCGTAATCGTTGCAACGATTCCGCAACCGGGTCTTTACGGACGAGGAGCGGCCTTCCGTCCGGCCCACGAGCCCCTCGATGGACATCGTGAGGATGTGGAGCGGGACGGGCGACGGGATGGGGAGCGTGAGATGTGCCATGAAAGCCTCCGATGTCGTACACGTTCTTGTGTAGAGGACGAAGAATCTTAGCAAAGGTTCGCGAAAACGGCAATATTGAGTGTACAATCATCTTGACTCCTGTGCGATCGATCGCTAGTGTTGATCCTCAGGCATCAATCACCCCGCATGTCCTTGGCGCTCCATCAACAATTCAACGAGGCCCTCAGCCGCGCCAAGCGGCCGGTCATCGTCCTGAAAGCCGTTCCTACGATCGACGACTTTGCTGCAGCATTTTCTGTTCGAGCATTTCTTTTCAAAATGGACACACCGTGTGACATCGTCACTCAAGGCGGTCGCGCACCGGATGCGCTCAAATTTTTACCAACGTTCACCGATGTTCGTGGAGATTTTCAAAATATTAATGCGCTCACCATCCGCGTGAACGTCGATCACGCTAAGGTCGACGGACTGTCCTACGTCGTCGAGGGTCGCGACCTCGTTATTACCGTCACACCGAAAACGGGTGCTTGGAAAAATAATGACGTCCGCGTTGCCTGCAACGACTACCGTTACGATCTTGTTATCGTCATCGGCGCGCCAGATCGCGCCAGCCTCGGTGCCCTTTCCACGAACTACGCCGACTTTTTCCTGCGGACGCCCACCATCGCGATTGATTACGGCCCAGAAAACGAACACTTTGGCACGGTAAACATCGTCGACCTTACTGCAACGAGTGTCTCCGAAGTCTGCTTCGACATTTTCAACCGTCTCGACCCTTCCCTCGTCAACGAAACCACAGCGACGACCCTGTTGGCAGGCATGATGAGTAAAACGAAAGGATTCCGCACGCCGAACGTTACGCCGAAGACGCTCGAGGTGGCTCAAAAGCTCATGGAGAAGGGTGGAAAACGCGAAGAAGTCGTCGAGCACTTGTATCGCACGCGATCCGTTGAAACATTGCGCCTTTGGGGCCGTGCACTCGCTCGGCTCAAGAG